>JAHIOG010000273.1 GCA_018895675.1 bacterium | reverse complement strand
CTAATAATCCCGGAGATGGAAGCGCCTTTTTCATGCGTATTCCATTTGAGGTTTGGGATATGGAAGATCCTGCTGGTCCGCGACAGATTAGTATGCTGATTTATGATCGTATGGGAAAGCCGGCGACAGATACCGATTTTTATGCCTTTCACCCTGCTAATCGCGTGTACTGCGAATTTCTTATGGTTCCTTATGCGGAAGTGATTGCCGGTAGTGCTGGTGATTATCTTGAGAGCGGAAATCTGACCTGGAATACAGTCTGGTGGAATTGTGATTGGACAACTGGTGACGTGCTTAGCTTCCAGTATGATAATCCAATCCAGTTAGGAGTAGATAAGTTCACTTTCTCGACTACAGCGCCGACACTGGCCAATACTGAGCTTGCAAAAGATGCAGTCAAGAAGGTTAATGTATTTCCGAATCCGTATTATGCTTATAATGCTCTTTCGACAAATCGTTTTGACAACTATGTAACTTTTACTCATTTACCGGCAAAAGCGACGATTCGTATTTTTACACTTGCAGGTATTCAGGTTAGAGTACTGGAAAAAGATAGCCCCAGTGCACAGTTCTTAAGATGGGATTTGCTGAATGAATCCGATTTACCAGTAGCAAGTGGTATATACATAGCCTATATTGATATACCCGATTTGAATAAAACTAAAGTGTTGAAGTTTGTCATTATTCAGAACAAACAGATACTTGAATACTACTAATAGAAGGAGGATAAAATGAGATTCGGAAAAATAAACTGTGTATTGGTTGCTTTCCTTGTCCTGGCTTTTTTAGGCACCACGTTCTTGTATGCCGGTGACGCAGATCGGGTCGGTACAGCTGGAGGTACTCAACTTCAGGTGCCTGTAGGTGGAAGAAACTTTGCTATGGTCGGTGCTGATATTGCATCTACTGCTTCTGTCGACGCAATGTACTGGAATCCCGCAGGCTTAGGTGAAATGTCCGGAAGAGCGGCGGGGCTTTTTTCGACAAGGAACATTATAGCTGATATTAATATGAATTATTTCGCAGCTGGCTTTAATGCAGGTGAATTGGGTGTCATTGGCTTAAGCGTAAAGACTTTTGATTTCGGAGACATACCTGTTACAACGACAGAGGATATGGATGGTACAGGAGCAACCTATTCACCAACTTTTAGCACATTTGGATTAACTTATGCACGACGTATTACTGATAGGATTAACTTTGGTTTTTCAGGAAAAGTTATTTATGAAAGTATTCCGAGAGCCAGTGCTTCTGCATTTGCTATAGATTTAGGAATTCAGTATAAAAATCTGGTTGATATTGAGGGATTGAATATGGGACTTTGTCTTCGGAATATTGGAACTGATATGAAATATTCAGGATCTGCAATGGTTACAGAAGCACAGGATGCTGGTGAATCTTATCAAGCTTTTCGTTATCGTGAAACATCTTCAGATCAGCTTCCATCAGCAATGGAAATGGGATTGAGTTATGTGATGAGCCTGGGATTTGGAAGGTTAACGGTTAGTTCTACGTTCCAGTATAATAACTTTGAAAATGATCAAATTAAGTTTGGTGCTGAACTAGGAATATCTAATATGCTATATGTCCGAGGTGGATATGCCTTGACTATGACAGACCCTGACAATGAAGAACTGGGATACAATGTTTACGGATTGGCTTTTGGCGGTGGTATTAAATACCCGATAATGGGTATGAAAGCGATATTCAGTTATACCTATAAGCCAGTTGAGTATTTTTCAGATATAAGTAATACGTTTACACTGGGATTTGAGCTTTAAGCGAAACGATTGAAACCAGTAATGAAAGGTCGGTGTTTTTACACCGACCTTTTTTTATTGTGCGATACACCTGTCAGGTTTTACAAGAATGACCTGAGATTAAGTAAAAAATACAAAAGAAACCTGACAGGTGCGGCGTTTTAATATGATTGTTCACTAAATTAGTAAAAAGTGGGAAATGTGATAAATTATTTGAACTAAGGCTGAGATGAGAAAACATATTGTTGGTTTACTATTAATTCTTTTGTCGTTCTCACTGCTGTCAGCAGAGGAAATAGTTATAACAGGAACAGTTATTGATTCTATCAGCCATCAAGGAATTTCGATTGTGAATATCTTTTTAAAAGGAACCACAGTTGGAACTACTACGGATGAAAGCGGTAGCTTTATAATGATTATTGATGACCCAAGCACTCAAACAGAAATAGTCTTCCAACATATATCCTACGAAGTTAAAAGTATTTCGATACAGGATTTAAAATCTCAGAGCAAAGTAATTCTTAGTAAAAAGACTATATCGCTTGAAAAGGTTCGGATTAAAGGTAAGAGAGAATTATATGATTATAAGCAAGATATAACCAACATTATTTCAGTAATACCGGCAAGGGCATTTGAATCAAAAGGATTCATTGATGCTGCTGATATCCTTGTTACAGATCAAAGCACGCTTGTTGATGAGAGCCTGAACGGTAGAAAAACGGTGTCAATTCGTGGTTCAAACCAGGATGAAGTATTGGTTCTTTATGATGGTATTCGTATAAATAATAATTTTGATAATCTTTTTGACTTTTCGCTTATTGATCCTTCTATTCTGGAACAAATAGATATTATAAAAGGAAGTAATATAGCGGCTTTCGGCTCTTTTGGGTCTTCTGCCGTAATTAATTTCGTTCCTAAGCTGGAGCAAGATTTCCTTATGAGATTTCATCAGAGAATAGGTACTTATAATTCGGGAGATTGGGGCTTGAATTTTTTCAAAGATTTGTATGGATTCAAAATTTTCTCAGCAATAAAACAAGCTGGCTCAACGCAAAGGTTTGTCGGAAGTAAAGAAGATGGAGCAGACATAGCCCATGAATCATCTAACAAGACACTGAGTCTTTCATATAATTTCAATGAAAGGTTTTCGGATTTGCAGAAGCATCTGGTGCGTCTAAACTACTTACAATCAAGTAGGGACTATGACAACCAGAAATATTCAGAAAAACTGTCAATGTCGCATGAAATTAGGAGTGTAAAATATACCGGAAATTATGAAAAATTTGGTGAAGCAAGCCTTCTCATATCGAACCAGGCAGGAGATGAATTGCATTCATGGGATAATGCTTATTCAAGCGTGGTTCGTCAAATAAAAGACAATACGCTTCAAGTTTGTGCAGAGCATGTGATACGATCGAACAGTATTAATTTTTATGTGGCTTGTCAATATGAAGATTCTCATCTAGACTTTCAAGATAAAAAAACAGATGAAACTCAACAAACCATCGGTTTGGGCATTTATAATTTTCGGAGAGAGAGGAACGGGTATTCGTCGGCAATTCAATTTCTTAACACCCCGACATCGAGTCCCTTCGATTTAAGCGATATCAACTTTAGTTTTAGTCATGAACAGGTTAAAGATTACCAGCCCCTATCTTTAAATCCAGAGACCATGAACATAATCGATAATAAGTGGCGGGAAAGTTCGTACATGTTTTCAACTTCTTTTATAGGTACGCATGATAACCACCTTATTAATGCCTACATCAACTATGGCGTAAACTTTAGAATTCCGACATTATACCAACAGATGGTTTCAAAATTTTACCGTATCAATGATGATTTGGAAGATGAACTTTTAATGGAATATAGAGAAAATTTTGAGATTGGATTGACAATATCAAATAATCAACCAGAAGCATCGTCGTCTCAATATCAGATTACTAGCGTTATTTTTCATAGTTCATATAGGAATAAGTTTCGAATGATTCAACTAAGTGGAAGTCCTATAACATTTATAGATAATCATACTGATGCTAGTATCCTTGGATTTGAAACGACAGCATCAACATCTCTATTTCAAAAGAAATGCACTTTCAATGTTTCTTTTTCTAAATATTTCATACCTGAAAAGCCTGCTTTTCCTTTTAAATCAGATAAAAAGATTACTACTGGTGTATCACTAAACCTTATGGGCTTTAATTTGGATTTTATGTGGTATAAAGAGGCTCAGCGTATCGGATGGGTCTATGTTCCGTCCGATGATATTAAGGAATTAGTATTGCCTGAATTTAGTAATATTGATCTGCACGTAAAAAAATCCTTCGAGTTCTGGCGGTGTAAATGCTTCGGTTCCTTTAGCGGACGAAATCTTCT
>JAHIOG010000272.1 GCA_018895675.1 bacterium | reverse complement strand
GATCGTAGTTCTGCCTGGAGCTTCTATCATCATGATAAATATAGCTGATCAGAAAACCAATCAGCCAGATAATAATTAAATTTGCCAGAACAAACAGATGAACTAGAAGAGTAACGGAATAAAATCCCATTTTCACAAGTAACAAGTTCACAGTTATACTAATTATTGCAAAAGGCCAGGCGGTTAATGTGAAAGGTGTAATCCAGTTATTGACGCGGCGAAATTCAATGAGGGTCAGGATAAGCACAACACCGAAAAACATGAGACTGGTCAGTTTATCTATCATAAGCCGGCCTGGTGCAATATGGGTTCAACTGTTTCTTTTCGAACATCGTTCATTCTATCTGACCAGGAGTAGATCAAACCCAGTAGGTGGCAGGTCGTTCCCAGTGACACCCGATAGCGGATCCAATAAAGATAAAAGAAGTACAGAATAAAAAAACAGCGCCAGATGAGCCACACTGGTCGGGAATAAAATATTTTCATGTCCACCGTCCGGTTCAAGGCGAACAGTAATACTTTCTTTTCAATTTTCTTATCCAGATATAAATGGGACGATATCCCGATTTTATGATAAACCTCACTGTCTGCAACACAAACCATTTTCTGTCGCGCCCTTTTCATCCGCATGCTGAATTCAAAATCTTCCTCACCAAAAAAGAATTGTTCGGTCAGCGGTCCATATTTTTCAATACTCATCCGGGGAATACACAAGGCACAGCCATTTATAAAAGTGATCGGATGCAGGGTCCCAGGTTGAATGCTTTTGTAGTATTTCGTCTGGCCCCAGGGCAGAATGGTTCCACCAGCGTTGGCGATTTGGCCCGGCTGGTCGTATTTGTAAATAGTTGATTGAAGCGCTGCAAAATCAGGATTGTCAATTGCGTGACGAACTAATTCAGAAATTGTATTGGATCGTATGACCGTATCATTGTTCAGCAAGACATAGAAATCAGGATTGAACTGTTCACACGCCACGCGAATCCCAATATTATTTGCTACTGCAAATCCAGAATTTTCATTATTTGCCAGGAGAAATATTCGGGAATTTCCGATATCAGAGTTTAAACTGTATTTCCGGTTTAGAATTTTACCGGTACATATATCAAGCGGTTTGCTTACTATTGGATAGATGAGATCAGGAAATTGGCTGTTAATTGGTTCATCAAGTTGTCCGGTGCACCAGCGATAGATGTGATCGTAAGAATTATCAGCAGATGCATTATCAATCAGGATAACACGAAAATTCGGATAGTCCGATTTCAGAACCGTTTCCAGACATTCAAGGGTGTCCCGCCAGGAATTCCAGTTCAGGATGATAATCGCAATTCCGGGATATTCAGGTTCCATTGATCTCCGTCAGCCAGTTCTTCCGTTTTAAAAAAATAAATCCGACCAGCAGACCAAATAAGAGTACCTCTGCACCGGTAAAGGCAATTGCCGCACCGACCAGGTTCCACTTCCTTGCTAATAGATAGCAAATAATCAGGTTCATAATACCGGTTATAACCACACTTTTTGAGAATTCGTTCTTTAAACCAAAATTCGTCATAAAAATGATTCCAAGAATGTAATTGATAACCCCGAACAGGATTACGAAAGCGCCGATCTGAATCACAATTTTCGCGGCAATTAATTCAGGACCAAGCGCCAGTTTAGTAAGTGGATTTGCCAGGACTAAAATCAGAAGTGTTACCGATCCACTTAAAAGGACCATGTATTTTAATAAGATCTTAATGGATCGAAAACTTTTCCGTGGATCGGATACTCGCAAGCGGGACACATAGGGGAACAGGGTCTGGGTAATCGGCGCAAATACCGACTGAATAACCTTCACGATTTTCTCCCCGGCGCTGTATATGCCAACGATTTCCATATTGGAAACCGCACCCAGAATAATCACATTTGAATTACGATACAAATTGATACCAAAATTGGAAATAAATAATGGCCAGCCTTCGCGCAGATATAATTTCATTTTTGCAAAATTTGGGAGTTGATATCGGATATTAAATTTCCGGTACATGAAAACCAAACTGGCCAATCCCGCCAGTAACAAAGAGCCACCGTTTAAGATAGGAATAATGTAATAATCCTCTCGCTGCCTTAAAAAAATAAAAATCAGCACAATGTAACTTATCCGGCCGATTAAATTGATGATATTCAAATAGTGCATTTCTTCCATACCGATAAAAAACCAAAGCGCCATGAACACATTTGCCGGCACGATTATATAAGTTACCATGTAAACCATCTGCTCCGCTCTCAGTGTGGGCCAAACATTGATTAAGATCAACATTACTAAAAGTCCCACGACCGTGAGAATTAATTGTATGGTAATAATTGTGGAATACACTTCTGAACGTTTCTGAATATCATCTTTGGTCTGAGCGATCAGCTGCACACCGGTAATCGAAAAACCATATTCAACGATAATCCGGAAATAATAACTCACCGCAAAAGCCAGACTAATTACCCCAAATTTTTCTGCTCCGATAACCCGGACGATATAGGGAATAGTAACTAACGGAACCAAATAATTAAAAACCTGAAAAATCCCATAATTGGTAAAATTTAATAACAGTTTTTTATGCTCTTTATTTTTAAATCTGTTAATCAATAGTTTGCGAAGGTTAAGAGGCAGTTGAAGTCAAATCAGCCTTGATCCGTTTCCCGATAACTGAAGACGCATTTACTCCGACTTGAAAGCAGAACCATAAAAATCCAAGGCTAATTGTCATCATTATACGTTTCGGACGGCTTTTCCGATATGGCGGAATTGCATGGTCAAGGATTTTAATATGACTGAGGTTTATCATATTCTGTAGGATAAACATTTCTTTTTGCTTTGTCAGCTCAGTAAATATCGTCGTCTGTATCTCCATATTTCGCCGTAAACGCAGCTCTTCAATTTGATTTTTAGGTGCTATTATATTGGTGATTTTCTCTAAAAATACCTCAAGATTTACTTCGGCAACTTTGATACTGTCCTGTATCTCCTGAATACGTTTTTTTAGATATTCATACTGTTCATAATATTCTTTTTGGACTTGATTCTGTACAATTTTGTCCAGGATTTCAACCATTTGATTCGCAACTGCTGCGGATAACTCTGGATTTTTCAATGTTATTGACAAATTAAGTATATTATTATCAGGATCTAAACCTATCGAAATGACTTCTTCACGCATCTTCTTAAGAGCTTTTCCAAATATCTCTGATTCATTTTTACCTTCAACATCGACCAAATCAATCAAGCGTCCCTCTTTTTTACCTTCAAAATCATTAATCCTGAACCGATGATACAGTAATTCATGAAGTAACCGTCGAGATACAAGGATTCCCATATACATTTCCTGACTCTGACCTGATGCCATAGGAAGATCCAACCCTGCCATTCCGGCTAAAGCAGATATTTTTCCGTTTACACCCGTCGCAAAATTAGCTGCAGATGGTAATATGGATACATTGGCGGTGTATTCTTTTTCGATCACAAAAAAAACAACGAATATAATTGATATGCCAGCTGAGACCAAGATAATAAGATTTAAAATCCAGTATCGCAGAATAGTTGCTACAACAGGGTATTTTTGGTTAATCATACTTCCCCTAAAATGGAATTTTATAGTCCGAAACTTTTTACAACTAATAACACAGTTGTCACTTGAGATACAATGCTCAATGCGCGTAAAGCTAATTCACTCATATCGTACTCATATTTATGAGGAACAAAAAGACGATCGCCCGGATCGATTGCATATCCTTTATCAGCGTCCAACCAATTTTCTGTGTCGAATTTAATCAGTTTAACTTCTTTCTTTTTAGCTCTTTCTTTAAACCCGTCAGCGGAGGCAATATAATCAAGATAGGTCCAATCAGGGTTAAATTTTATTATCCCCGGACGAATGATTGCGCCACTGACATATATATATCTTTTGTCGGAACCGATTTCTATGATATCATCATTTCTTAAGATAATATCCTGGTCTATATCTTTATCATTAAACAATTTAGAAAATTCACAGGATACAACGTCTAAATTGCCCTTTGTCGAACTCGTCCAGTAATTCCTTTCGATTCGCGTCATTCCCACGGGAAATGCATCAATCATCCGCTCCAGATCATCTTCTCCAGGTATACTGTCCTCACGAACGACACGGGACATCTTCAAATTGACGTAAGGCGTAAATCCGCCCGCCTGATCAATGATTTCGCTCAGTGTTGTCTGATTATCAACAATCGGATATACACCGGGATAAATAACTTCACCTTTTACCCATACCGAGGCCCGGGAATGATATAATGGTTTGCGCCTGATATAAATTCTATCGTCCTGAATTAATTGAAATTCTTTTTCAGAAGGAAATTGGAGCGTTATTAGCCGGAAATCATCCCGATCCCGGTTGAACCGATAAATCATAATATGATTGGAATCCGCCGAGGGTAACATTCCTCCGGCAATATCAACAGCATTCTGTAATTTATCTCCCGGTTTAAATTCAAAGGTGATTGGCTTTCCAACTAATCCTTCAATACTGATTAAGCCCCCGGTAGTATCTTTAAACGGTATATGAATAATATCATTATCCATTAAATAGGGATTTTCTTTAGCGGATCCGGTCACTCTGAATTTCAGGATATCACAGGATAATGATTCAGTTTTCCGTAATAATTTAACATTCCTTAAAGATGCTATTTGTAACTGGGGAATAAGCAATGTATCATTTTCATAGGTGCTAATGATCGGCTCGATGGCATCATATAGGCGGTTTCCGGAATTGAGATTCACATCATCAAAACGGTTCAATGCTCCTGTAAGGTAAACCTGAATAGGATGTATTTTATCGAAGTAAACTTCAATTACCGCATTGGAAAAATGTTTTTTCAGATGAGTAGATACTTTCTTTTTTGCAATATTCACACTGAATCCGCGAATATAAATACCCGGCGCATCTGAAATAAACAGATATCCATCCGATGATACTTTAACACTATAGGTTTTAAACTCGGGGCCCGGAAAATCCACTTTAATAAATAATTCATCACCGGAATCGATAATGTATTCGTCCGGATTGATTGAATAATAAGTCCCGGAAAGATTTCTGCCAGCTGTCTCTTCACCTGATCGTCGAAAATATATTTTATCAAAATACACTTCAATTTCCGAATTGGGAAAATGTTTTTTCAGGTGAGCCAATATTAATTTTTTCGCATCATTTAAAATGAGCCCACGAATATAAATACCTGGAGCATCGGGAATAAATAAATATCCGTCCGATGATACTTTGACACTATAGGTTTTTAACTCGGGGCCCGGAACATCCACTTTAATAAATAATTCATCGCCGGAATCGATAATGTATTCATCCGGATTGATTGAATAATAAGTCCCGGAAAGATTTCTGCCAGCCGTCTCTTCACCTGATCGTCGTAATTGAAGTGAAGATTTCCTGGAAGACGGATCTATGCTTGTGACCGATTGACCCTGTGCGAGAAGACTCGCCAGGCACAACACTATTTGGATAATAATGAAATATTTTTTATGCAATTATTTCTCCCATTCTTAATAATATATTGCTCACTACAATTCCATCTTATGTCAAAGATTTCCCTTCGGGATAATGCTTTTTATAATATTCCAGGTATTCTCCGCTTTTCAACGGCTTCCACCAATCCTGATGATCAACATACCATTGCACGGTCTCTCGCATGGCTACATCAAAAGAATGCTGCGGCTGCCAACCAAGTTGATGCAGTTTTGATGAATCCAGCGAGTAGCGGCGGTCATGACCAATCCGGTCGGCCACCGGTTTAATCAGTGACTCGGGTTTATCCATCAACTCTAGAATCAATCGGGTGATTTCAATATTTTCCTTTTCACTGCCGCCGGCAATATTATACACCTCACCCAACTCGCCATTTTTCAACACAAATTCGATTGCCTTACAATGATCTTTCACGTACAACCAATCCCGTACATTTTTACCGTCGCCATACAACGGAAGTGATTTGTCCTCCATAGCATTGGTAACGAACAGAGGAATCAGTTTTTCGGGATACTGATATGGACCGTAATTATTCGATGCCCGTGTAATAATAACCGGCAGTTGATAGGTATTAAAATAAGAATAGGTCAGACGATCGCCACCGGCTTTACTGGCGGAGTAGGGATTGCCCGGTTTTAGAGGTGATTCTTCGGTAAAAGAGCCGGATTCAATGGAACCGTATACTTCATCCGTACTGATCTGGATAAAACGTTCAAGGCCGTACTTGCGGGTAGCCTCCAGAAGAACATAGACTCCGTACATATCCGTGCGGATAAAATCTTCCGCATCGCCGATACTGCGATCCACATGACTTTCAGCAGCAAAATTAATCAGATAATCCGGTTTGAATTCCTCAAATATCCGGTTGACAATCGTTGAGTCACAGATGTCTCCTTTAATGAACACATAATCGGGATTATTTTTCAGATCATTTAAGTTTTCCGGGTTGCCGGCATAGGTCAATTTATCCAGATTAATGACCTTAACCTGAGCATATTTTTCAAAAAGATAATGGATATAATTACTGCCGATAAAACCGGCGCCGCCTGTGACAAGATAGACATTTCTACTCACTATTTCTCTCTTTCATATTTAGTACTATTCGGTGGTTATTCATTAGTCATACAATAGTCATTCATAGTCATTTGTAGTTATTCATAGTCATTCATAGTCATTTGTAGTTATTTGTAGTTTTGCCAATAGAATTTATATAATTATTCAATTTTACTCCTAAAATTTCGATTTCTTTTTGGAATGTTTGAAAATCATTCTCATTTAACAACTTACGATTATATGCTTTGAGCAACCATGTCTTTGTTTCAAACAACGAACCTCTTGAATAGTAATAAAAATTCTTCTTATCTTTATAATGATATCTTCCGAAACCCTCACTTATATTTGCTGCTATCGAATCTACTGCTTTAACTAATTGTCTTCCGATAGTATCATTTGAAAAATAATCCCATTTAGTTACAATATCCCAGATTCGTTCTCCCAATTCCATTGCTAAATTGTAAACATTCAGCTCTTCTAACTTCATTTTAACATCTCTCAGAACTTAATTAACAGTAATCTCCTATCGAATTTCAATTGAATTACTACTAAATGACCATTGAATCGCCATTGAATTACGACCTAATCAATCTTCCGATACAATCATACAAAAAGCCTTTTTGAATAACGGTTTGAGGATCGTAAATATTCCGGGTGTCGATCATAATAGGCTTTTTCATTACCGACTTAATATACTCAAGATTCATATTCCGGAATTCATTCCATTCGGTCAGTATAATTACAGCATCGACACCTTTAACAGCGTCTTCGGATGATGCAACATAGGTAATTTCCGGATAATGTTTACGCATTTCGTCCATGGCTTCAGGATCATAGCCTTTTATATGACCGCCTCTTTCAAGAATTTCTTTAATAACAGTCAAAGCCGGCGCGTCCCGCACATCATCGGTGTTTGGTTTAAATGCCAGCCCGAGCAGACCAATAGTTTTTCCTTTCAGGTCCGGCACAAATTTCAGCAACTTTTCTATAACCCTCAATTTTTGAAGCCTGTTAACTTCAATAACGGTTTCTACGATCTTTGCCTGTGTTCCGGCTTTTTCGGCGATTTTGACAAATGCCAATGTATCCTTAGGAAAACATGAACCGCCATATCCGGGCCCGGCATGCAAAAACTTCTTGGAAATTCTGCCGTCCAGTCCCATGGCTTTAGCTACTTCCAAAACATTAGCGTCAACAGCCTCACAGATATTGGCTACTTCGTTAATAAATGAAATTTTAGTTGCCAGAAAGGCGTTTGAGGCGTATTTAATCATTTCGGCAGTCCGTACATCCGTGCCAACGATAGGAGTTTCAAGCAGATAAAGAGAACGATAAATATTTTTCATGATATTCAGCGCTTTTTCCGAAGTCGTTCCCAGGACAACCCTGTCAGGGTGCATAAAATCACCAACAGCCGAACCCTCGCGTAAAAATTCCGGGTTGGAAACAATATCAAACATATCTTCCGAAACACCCTTAGACAATAATCTCTCAATGATTTTATCGCCTGTTCCAACCGCCACCGTACTTTTAGTCACGATGACTTTATAATCATCAATTATTTCAGCAAGTTTATCGACTACATTAAATACATACGATAAATCCACTTCACCGTTTTCCGCAGATGGAGTAGGTACGGCAGAAAATATCACCCGGGCTTTTTTTATGGCTCCCTCGAGGTCTGTAGTAAACGATAATCTGCCCTTATCAACATTTTTCTTTACCAGGTCCAGCAACCCCGGTTCATAAATAGGGAGAACGTCATTTTTCAACTTCTTGATTTTCTCTTCATCAATATCAACGCAGATTACTTCATTGCCAAAATCGGCGAGTCCCGTTCCGGATACCAAACCGACATAACCGACTCCAATCATTGCTATTTTTTCCATAAAATTCCTCCTCTGAAAAGCGATTTGTTATAGTTTGAAGGATTGTTTGCAGGTGCTAAGATCTATTTGTGAATAACAATATTTTTTTCCAGACCTCTTCTCTTTTATCCGTCGACAGCACGCCGGGAATTTGCCTATCAAAGCTCAAAATCGCAAGGATTTTTTATTGATACCCGGATAATCGACGGATAACCCATTCGGAAAACAACAAAAATATTAATAATATAAATATACCATGCCACCGCCACAGTTTCAGTTCGTGGCGCTTATCCAGGGTGGTAAATTCAAGTGATATATCATCTATTGACGACGTGAATTCATCCGGTCGCAGATAACGTCCGCCGGTATTTGCCGCGATTGATCGAAGAACTTCAATATTCTGTCGAATGGTTGAAAATTCAACCGGGTTTTTCAGAACCGTTAGCTGCTGTTGAAAACGACCCAACTCATTTTCTCCCACCGAAGCAACCGCGTTAATCTGATATTCTCCTTCTGAACGTAATGGAATCATTCCACTGTATTTAAATCCATTCCATTGAATGAGAAACGCTGTCGAATTGTTCCTTGAATCAAGCAATTCAGCATTAATAACTGCGTTCCTGATCAGATTCCCCTGTATATCTGTGACAATCCCTTCAACTTCCGCCACTTCGCCAGTAAGAAATATTGTCTTATTTAAATGAAACTGAATATTCGAAGTACTGAGAGTATCCGTAAGCCACTCAACCAAGCCTTTAAGTAATTCGGAGTAGAGTTCATGATTCTCTTTGTCAATTGTCATCATATCCCAGCGCCACAAATCCAACCCTGTGACAATCGCTTTTCTGGATCTGTTTGATTCAGCAATGGCAATAATAGGTTTCCTGACTGGTAATACTGTTTCGATTAACGGTTTAAATATATTTGATAGTTCTATTTGAATAAATGGCATGCCAACCGGTGGAAGTTCAGCCAACAAATCTTTTTCCAAGATACCCATATGAATATCTCTGATAACCGGATGATTTCTCTGGTTTTTTACAACTTGAACGGAAACCGGAGTGACATTTTTCAAATTCAATTGGAATTTATTAAAAAATGGTTCTCCAACTAACCGATCCAGTTTCGCAATATCCGCCGATCGTGTACATTGTGCAAAAATTGCGGGCTGATCCTCGCGGATCTTTGCCATTACAGCTTCCATCTGAACTGAAGTCGTATATCGTGTTGGAAAACCGAAAAGAGCAACAGCATCCCACTTTGACTGAAACGGATCGGTTTGGGATGTTGTATGCCATTTATTTTGAAATTCAAGTAGATCGATAAGTTCCATTTCAGGAATGGTTTTAATTATTCTTGCAAAAAACCTGGACTCAAAAGTAGCCTCTCCCTGTATCATTATCATTAAGGTATGCGCGGATTTAACACGCAGCAGCGTCGTTTTAACATTGTTAAATGGATTTCGGTCCCGCAAAGTATCAATCATTACGCTATACCGCTTAATCCCGGGTACATCCGGAATAACCCTAAATTGAATTGTTTGATATAAAGATTGTTGATACGGTTTTAAAACTTTCTTTTGAATTACCTGATCATCCTCTTCTAAATAAACCGTAAGTGTCTCTTCGTGACCTAAGGGTAGTACGCGAGCTTCAATAGTTACAGTATCGCCTACATTCGCAAATGGTGGAACGGATATGTCAAACACTGACGGATCAAGGACAGGAAGACTATCGCCAATTCCAATCGTATAAATCGGGAACCGGGAGTCAATCTCCATCAACATCGGGTTTTCACCCTGGGTAAAAACCCCATCAGTAATGACAACTCCGGCTTTGATATTCTGATCGCTCAGTAATTTTCTGCCTTCAACTAACATTTTTGATAAATCTGTTCCGACAGCATCAAATTGAAGGTCCTTTACAAATCGGATTTCCTTTTTAAGGCTTGAACCAAACGGAAAAATCTTTACATTAGCGCCAATATTTTCAAATCCTGAACGAATATTTTCAATTATGGACGTCAATGAATCACGGGATCCATCTTCATGAGCAATCATACTTAAAGACTTATCAATAAATATTGCAACGATCGGATCAAG
>JAHIOG010000271.1 GCA_018895675.1 bacterium | reverse complement strand
TTATTGTTTTTCACTAAATTCAGTCCCGTCTTTTAAAAATCAAAACGAACGCAAATATACTGATGTTTAGTTGCGCATGCAACTATTATACAGTGATAACTCTATAGTTGGTTAGGTTAAAAGGGCTCGTCTCATTCCGTCGCTCCTGCATCGGAATGAGTAGTGAATAATATGTTAAATTGTTAGCTTTCTTTATTCACAGGAATCAGGACAGTAAATACTATCGCACCGCAGCAGCAAATTACCGCAGAGAGAATGATGGGAACCGTATAGGATTGCATGACGTCAAAAAACCAGCCGCCAACCGACGGACCAATGATACCGGCAAGACCATATGATAAAAAGACATAGGGATAAATCACACCTAACCTGTTGACACCATAAAGATGAGATACTTCAGTAGCGAACAGAACAAAATTTGCTCCAAAACCCAAGCCTATGAGAAAGGGAAGAAACAGAAATGCTATATTACTCCTGGCTCCCGGAAGCAGCATGATTGTAAAAAATGAGAGCAAGAGAAGCGCAGTAATGATTGACCTTCTGCCACCCAGTTTATCAGAGATATATCCCCAAAATACTCTTCCTATCATGTTGCCAATTGCCAGGAAACTTATTGCCGTAGTTGCATAGACTTCATTTACACCATAAAACAATCCGATTGGTTTTAGATTTCCAATAACAAGAAGACCGGCAAAGGTACCGGCAAACATGGCTAAAAAGAGCGCCCACAGTTTTGAATCGCTGATTAATCCTGTGATACTTTGAGTCGTGCCAATTGGTTCTTTGTTTATTTCTTCAGGGACTGAAAACATAAGAGCGCTAAGAAAAACAACTACGCCATAACCAATTCCCACTATACGAAATATAGTCAACACAGGTAATCCATTTTCAAGAAAATATTTTACCAGAAAGGAAAGTAAGATGGCGCCGCCTCCAAAACCGGCAACAGATAAACCTGTGATTAATCCTTTATAACGGGGAAACCATTTTATAGGAGTCGCCAGTGAACAAACATATCCGAAGGAAATTCCCGACCCTGAAAAAATGCCGATACCGATAAGGAGTATCAGTACCTGACCTTTGGAAAACGACGCAAATATATATCCCATGCTAAAAAGAAACGCTCCGATAAGAGCTGTAATCTTTGGTCCGTGTTTTTTTTCGATTTTTCCGGCGAAAATCATCGCAATGGCAAACATTGCAATAGTAAAACCAAAAATCAACTGTGTATGTGCTGTTGTGAGACTGTGCTCCGCTTTCAAGGGTGGAACAAAAATGCTCCATGCATAAACGCCGCCAATACAGATCATTATGAGAAATGATGCCAGAGCAACTAAATATTTTTTCATTTTTCCCCTCGTTTCTTTACAACTTAATATAATCTGGATTTAGCTATTCGAATTTAATGCTTTCACATAGCAACGTCGTCGTTTATGTTGTCGATGCTCGAAGAATTTCCACTGTGCCTGTACTTTAGTGTTCATTTCCAGTTCGGGATTGGATTCAGCGTATTTGATCCCTTTTTCAAGAAAAACACGACACAACTTTTTCAGGATCAAAGCGGGAATTCCTTTGCCTTGCAGTTCCGGTTTAACACCGATCAGGTAAGAATCCACCAAATCGCAGTGTTTTATCGCCCGCTTCAGATGCCGCCAGCCGAAGGGAAGCAGCTTCCCTCTGGATTTTTGCAATGCCTTTGAAAACGATGGCATCGTAATTCCAAATGCCACCAGTTTATTGTTTTCATCAGCAACCAAAGCGATATAGTCGTGGCGAAAGAAGCTGAAATACTTCTGAACGACCTTGTCCACTTGCTTTTCACTCAAGGGAACGAAGCCGTTAAGTACTTTGTAGGCTTCCTGAAAAAGTTCAAAGATCTCCCATACATAGCTGAGTAATTCTTTCTTGCTGCGAGTTTCGATTACATGCAAGCCCTGTTGCCTTGCAATACGTTTTGAGTATTCATCGATTTCCGGTGGGATTTCTTTAGGTATCTGAATCTGGTATTCGATCCAGTCAACCTCTTTTTGAAAACCAAGTTCTTTCAGATGTTGCGGATAGTAAGGAAAATTGTAAATTGTAGCCATAGTTGCCAGTTCTTCAAATCCTTCTACCAGCATACCGGCTTGATCGTCATTAGTAAACCCAATGGGTCCGTGCAGCGTTTCAGCGCCTCTTTCCTTTGCCCACTGTTCAACGACTTTAAATAATACTCCTGACACGTCCGGATCATCTACAAAATCCACCCAACCGAACCTTGCCTGTTTTTTGCCGGTATATTCGTTATGCCGGTGATTGATAATTCCGGCGATCCGACCAACGATTTCACCATCCCTGTAGGCTAACCATAAATCCGCATCACAGGTCTCAAATGCCGGATTTTTATTCTTATTGAGCGTACTAAGGATTTGCTTTTTGAGTGGAGGCACCCAATAGGAATTTTTTCGATAAAGATCAAAAGGAAACTGAACGAACTTTTTAAGATCGCTCTTGTTTTGGACGAGTCTGATTATTACCGTCATGGTTTTCTCCCAATTGAATCAAGTTTCTGTATTTTAAGCGAATGACAATTCTCCTTATCAACTTAACTCAAGCTTTCAGCTTAAGTCAAGTCTGCCTTTTCCCTTCTGCCAGATTATCATAAAAACGGGTTGTCGGATAGGCAAAATCGATGTCTTTACATTTGCCGAATTGTTCCAGCACATCTTCCCAAATTGCCTGCTGGGTACTCCGCCGGTTTTTCGGTTCGCACAAATAGCGGATTGTCAGTTGCACGCCGGAATCTTTTACCGAAGTATAAACCGTCGGTGTCAGGTTTTTATAGAAAATCAGGTACTTTTTGCTGGCCTCTTTAACCTTTCGCTCCGCCGATTTGCTCAGATGCTCGGAGTGCTTCTTAGCAATATTCAGCATCATCTCCTTGGCTTTTTTCCAATCGCTTTCAAAAGTAACCAGTACGTTGATTTCATCCCAGATATACTGAAATCCTTTGCTGTAGTTCGC
>JAHIOG010000270.1 GCA_018895675.1 bacterium | reverse complement strand
TCTGGATTTAGTCAGATTGTAGAAGGTTTTTCGGATTCTTTTTTTGGTGGCTTTTCTAATTGCTTTAGCAGAAGGAAACTGTTCCAGAATGTGCAGAAATGTATCGGTAAATACATTGGCATGTTTCAACAATTCAGGGAAGGCAATATTGAGCATCTGTTTCAAGTGTGTTTTGGTTTTACCAACGTTTTGTGTAATGGATTCTCTGAGTCTGGCAAGTTGAGTGAGATAAGCGGAATCAATTTCAGTCATGACAGATATGCTGTGTTGTCGATAGATCAAAAACCTGGCAATAGCAATAGCATCTACGGCATCGGTTTTTGTTTTCCTCAGGGAATCGGCTTCCGCAAACTTCTTTACCAGGGCTGGATTTAAGAGATGAACATGTTCAGTGAGAGAGAGCAGAAACGACAGGATATTGATATGATATGTTCCAGTGGATTCAAATCCAACCACAACATTGGAAAAAGATTGTATCAGTTTCCCAAGTTCTTGTCCCAGAAGGGAATCTTCGATAAAGCCATCTCTATCCATTTGAAGGGAGTCTTTCTTGATGAGGGTAGTTTGCGTATCTACCGCGGCGTAATCAAACTTGTCCTTCGATACATCAATACCAATGTAAATTGTTGTTTCCATCTTTTTCCTCCTTTTTGTTATCCAGTTTTACTTGAAAGGGCGACGGGGGCTGTCTTGATATCCAATCTCCCGTTTGACGGTAGCTCAATGGCCAAATCAACTTATTGGGACTTGAAAGACAGCGGGAAGACTCCTTATGAGGTTCTTAAAAGAATCCATAACAGGAAAAGACCTAAAACCATGATGTCCCTACTGTCCCTAAGCCCTTTCAAATATCTTTCTCAAATAACACTAAAACATATGAAATTTTAATCAATTAATTAGTAGGAGGTTCTATGAAAATGAATCGTTATTTTGCCATATTGCTAATACTTGTATTAATTGCTTCGGCTTTAGCTAAAAATAATAAACAGTCTTTAAGTGATATAGAACTCCCAAACAGTTTTCCAAAAGGCAAATACACACCCTTTGGCTATATTGATAATCCTTATCATTCTATGGTCTATAACAGGAGCGGTGTAATCCGATCGGTACCGCCTCTTGGATTCGGATTCTGGAAGAAATCATTTTCTGGCAGTTATGGTGAGGGGACACGTGGACATGTAAATTACCTTTCGCTGTTACAGATTGGTCTGAAACTTGATAATAATTTTCTTTTTAATTCTCAGGATTTTAAAAATCATAATATTGAAATTTATTCGAAATACCATTCAAAGCACATGATGAGTTATGACTTCAGTTATGAAGAACTTAATTGTAGTATTAAATACTTTCTACCTTCTGAAAACACTTTGGCTTGTATGTTTGAGATTGAAAATATTGGTGAAGATGTAAAAGATATTTCTCTTTCGGCAACTAACGTCTATGGTCTTTGGGAGATAAGTTGGTGGGGTTCGGACGGTTTGAATGCAAAGTACGATGAGGAGCATTCCGCAAGTATCAGCAAGATCTGGGCATATGGTGATGTCGTTGTCTTGGGGTCGGATTTTGATGTTTCTCATTTCAACGCCACAGATTCTGAAAAGAAGTTGAAGAAACTGATAATTAATGAAGAAGACTCAGAAGATGATGTTTTGATTGTACGAGGTCTGGGACCGATTTACAATTTTCAAAGCTATAATGTTTCAATTTCTGCCAAATCGAAAATATCAAAAATGATTTATCTCTGCCGGGGAAAAACTGAGACTGAGGCGCTTAATGAATTGAGGAATGCAAAGAAAACAGCATTTAATGAATTGTATAAACAATTACAAGCAGATGAGGAATTTTGGTCAACCTGCCCGAAGCTCAGTGGTGATTGGCCTGACAATTGGAAGCATGGCTGGGTTTATGATTATGAAACTCTGCGAATGAATATCAGGAATCCTATAGGCATTTTTAATTATCCCTGGGATGCTATGCAGGTCCATTCTCCACGTTTAGTGTTGGGAGAAACTGCGTTGGATATGTTTGCTATGCACTTTGCTAATCCGGAATTAGCAAAAAAAGTGATTTACGGAACTTTTGCCGATGCACTTGCACCTAATGTTCCATGTGCACGAGAAGATGGCAGTATTAATATGATTGGCGCTGATGGATCGGAATGTGGTACCGCACCAATGTGGGGATTTCCATTTCATGTAATTCAGTCAATCTACAAGGTAACCAATGATAAACAGTGGATCACTGATCTTTATCCTTATTTAAAAGCTTATTTGGAATGGTGGCTGGAAAACCGTACAGATGAAGAAGGGTGGCTACATTGCAATAACAGTTGGGAATCCGGGCAAGACGATTCCAAACGTTTTCTGGTAGAGATGGCTAATCCTGCAGACTTTGTCAGGACAGTTGATGTAGAAGCAAGCATGGCTGAAGCTATGCAGATTATGGTGGAATTCGCAGCTGTTGCTGAAAAGGAGGAAGATCGCACTTATTGGGAAAAATTAGCAAAGCAACGGATTGAAAATACTCGTTCAATGTTTTATGACGATCAGTATAGAGATATTGATGGAAGGACTAACAGACCGATTATCTTGGATACCTTCAACGATGCAATGATGTTATCGCCATTTACCTGCGCTATTGCAACCCCGGAACAAATAGAAAAAATGAGGCCTGTTTTTAACCGTTTTGTGAACAATCCGAAAACTTTGGAATGGCCTCCGGATGTATTTACATTTACAGAGGCTGCCTTGGTGTCAGGAGAAGCGTGGGCTGCTGCTGAAGCTGTAAAAATTATAGCGGATAGAATCTACACACGAACTAATTCCCGTTCTCTTTTTTTTGTCGATAAAAAGAAAAAGTATACTTATCGAATTCCGGGAATTGCCAATGAGTTCTGGCCGGTTGATCTAAAACCAGCCGGTGGCGAAAACTATGGTTGGGGTGCTATTTTACCGGCATTAATAATCAGAAATATTATTGGCTACCGAGAGGTTTCAAATTCCGATGAATGCGCACTTTACCTATCTCCACAAATTCCCAAAGATTATTATAAAAAAGGGAAAACCTTTGGCATAGAAGATCTGCATTTTCGAGATATTACTTTTGATGTATCCTATCAGATTAAAGACAAGAATGAAATGGATATTAATTTGGAATTTCGCAGTGCAATTCCTTATCAAGTAACAATAATTAGTACGATGAATAATGAAGTTGTTGGGAAATATATAATAATGAAAAAAATAACTTTTTCTT
>JAHIOG010000269.1 GCA_018895675.1 bacterium | reverse complement strand
CAGTTCTTTCAGGATTGCTTTGACTTCGTCGAATGTTTTAATGTTTAAAAAAGTGTTCAGACAAAAAATTATTGAGACGCTATCTGTTCGTATAGGCAAGTGAAATGCGTCACCGTTAATCCATTCAAGTTTCTTTATAGAATTAGTTTTGGAAATTTGTTGGGCTTCTTTAAGGAGAGGATAAAGTAGATCCAGACCGATGAGTTTATAGGAATGATGATAGCGATGCTGAATATCAACCGGAAAAAGGCCGTTACCGGTGGCGATATCGACCAAGACACCGCGTTCGTCGGGAATTTGGGCGATGGCTTTTTCCCGGACTTTGCTAGTGATGTAGCCTAAAAATGCTTTTTTACGTTTAACATCGGAAAAGTCGAGTGGCTTAGTTAAATGTGCCGGTTTTAAGGTAAGCAAGGGCTTCCTCCGTAACTGTTTTTAGTGAAATATGGTTTATAGCGTCTTTAAAAAATATATCAGATTCTTCAAATTGTTCTTTACTGTTGGGAGAATATTTAAGAATTTTATTTGGAAACTTTCCCCAGGGACCATAACGATAGGGGTTTTCAGGACCAAAGATGGCAATCGTGGGGACCTCGAGCGCCGCGGCAAAATGCATCAGCCCCGTATCGTTGGTGATGAACATGTGACAGGTTTTCAACCAGGCGCCGACGGTTTTAAAAGGTTGATTGACTACGGGTGTGGTTACGGAACCAATTGCTGAACGACATATTTCGTCGACGAATTTGGCATCAGTTTTACCACCGAATATGAGAAAATGCCGATCGTTGGACTGAAGGACTGAAATGGTTTTAAGGACCTTTTCCATCGGCCAGCGCCGGTTGGGACGATAGGCGCCGATATTGATCCCGATCAGGGTTTTATTATTCAAACGATGTTGTTCGATCAAATTACGAACCTCATTGTATGATTCGTTATCAATGTAAAAATCCATATTTTCAGGATTCCCGGAAATGCCCAGAGCCCGGATTACGTCGTATTTGCGCTCGACTTCGTGCGGTTTGCTGAATAAAATTTCATCACTGGAAAAAGTATAAAAGCCGCCGCGTTGATCGGTGTTCCTGCCAGCAGTGTTCCTGCTTTTGAAAAGATTAATAAAGGTTTGTCGACGAACGGCAGCAGCCTCTGACTCAATGGCGCTGAGATCGATCAGTAGTGCTGGTTTTTTTCGAGATACAGAGCGGACTTTCAATAGGTTTTTTAAGTTGCGTAAAATAAAATTACCGGTAGTCAGGAAGGGGAGGATATTTATGGGCTTTGTCAAAATATTTCGTGAAAAATCTTCTGCTAGCGGGACAGTCCTCTCTGCGACAAACAGAGTAACGGGATTGTCTGGGATTGTTTCCCGGATCTTCCTTAATGTTGGCGTTGCCATTATGAAATCACCGAGCCCTCCGATTTCAAGAATAACGATCATATTATCTGGTTGGATGCGAAAATTCATATAAGGATACATTAAATGCTAAACAATGTCCTTTTTTAATGTCATATATCCGATAATAAATCCATTCAAATAGAAGATAAGGCTTAACAAGTAAAAAATTTTTAGAGTAATGAGTGTTTTTAAAATACGGTATAAATAGGAAAAGCTTCTTACTATCATAGACCGTTTTTCTTTCACCTGCTCAAGGTGTTTGGTGGTCAATTCCACAACAAATTCCGGGTAAAATTTATTTACATATGCCGCCATTTTCCCGTTGCGATAGAATTGCCTGACAAATTTTCGGAACGTATTAGGGGGAAGATGATGAATGTATAGATCAGGCAGTACGACAACACGATAACCGGCTGCGCGAATTTCCCTTCTAAGGTACGGGTCCAAACCGCGTGGAATCAATTCATTCTCTCCACCTACTTTTAGAAATGCTTCTTTAGGAATAATGCAACAGGGATGTTCCGCCATATCGCTATCCACAATTTCAGTAACAATCGGTGATGTTCGGCGTGGTAATTCTTTCATTAATCGCCGGACAAAAAAAGAGGCATTTTCAGGAATGACGTTCGCAACACCTGCCATCCCGATATCATCATGCTGCTCGATCTGGTTCACCATTATTTCCAGCAAATCATTATGACCGAGCCTGGTATCGTCATCAAATGTGATCAGGTATTTGCCTTCTGCTACTTGTGTGCCGCAATTGATCGCCCGTCCCTGGCGGGTGTCGCCGATGATGACAATGATTTCAAAATCTCTGAATGTCTGTTGTTTTAGCTGTTCGAGAAGTGAAGGCAGGAGACCATCCCGGGTCGCATCCGCAGTAGGAATGATAATACTGACTAGCGGCTTTCGGTCGGGATCGTCCCGGTGAATCTCGATCTTGCCTTTGGATTCACCATTGGGGTATTTGACGAAGGGGCGATCGATGTTGGATGTGAGTGTTTTTATTATTTTCATTGTGTGTAAATGTAATATGGTATTTTTAATTTAAACAGGAATGTCTGGTATTTGCTTATAGGTTATTTGGTACCAGAACTTCCGTAACCGCTACGCGGTAAGGTCAGAGATGAGTTGAGATCGTTTTTACAATACCTAAACCGCTACGTGGTATTTTAAGGCGTTAATGTGTGGAAAATATGACTTTACCCGCTGGGTATAGGGTTCTGTGATTTCCTAAACCGCTACGCGGTATTTTAAAGATTTGTGTTTGATAAATGTAACATTGCCCGAAGGGCATTGGGTATTGTAAGACTACAGTTTCGGAGAACAAAGATATTGCCCGTAGGGCATTGTAATGAGATACCGTAAATGATTATAATTTTAATATTTCCACGATTTTTCCGCTGGCATTTCCGTCACCGAAAACATCATCCTGAGTGTAATCGAATGACCGGAGTCCCCGCAGCTTTTTCGGTATCAATTCAAAATGATTCCCGATCAGATGTGCCCATCCGTTTTCTACCAGTTCCACCCACTCGGTTTCACCACGCAAAACGATGCAGGGGACGCCGGCAAAAAAGGCTTCTTTTTGTACGCCACCGGAATCAGTGATTATCGCCCGGGCATGTTTTTCCAGCACAATCATTTCCCGGTAGGAAACAGGATCGACCAGAAAAAGGTTGTCTGAATGAGGTTTAATGCCAAATTGTTTCATCAAATTCCGGGTTCTGGGATGGATGGGGAATATGACAAGTTCATGCAAGTTCTGAATAGTGTTGATAAGCGCTGGCAAGCGTTGTGGATCATCCGTGTTTTGTGGGCGATGAACCGTCGTCAAAATGTAATTTTTAGAAGTGAGATTGTATTTTTGCATGATCGCATCTGTATCAATTCGACTCAGGTTATATAAGAAAGAGTCGAACATGACGTCGCCTACATTATAGACACCGTCGGTCTGACCTTCTTTAGATAAATTATTAACTGCGGTTTGCGTCGGGACAAACAGATATTTTGATAATTTATCCGAAACAATGCGGTTGATCTCTTCGGGCATCTTTCGATTAAAACTACGCAAACCGGCTTCCACATGCGCGACGGGAATGTGCAGTTTGGCGGTTGCCAGAGCGCCCGCTAGAGTGGAATTGGTATCGCCATAGATCAGAACCAAGTCTGGTCGAATGTCCAATAGCACCTGTTCGATAGCTGTCAGCATCCGACCTGTCTGCTCACCGTGATTTCCGGAACCGATTCCCAGATTATAATCAGGCTCGGGAATGGAGAGTTCTTTGAAAAATGTCTCCGACATGTTTTGATCGTAATGCTGTCCGGTGTGAATCAGGATTTCGGAAAAATATTTATGAATTTCTCTGGATACCGGAGCGCATTTTATGAATTGTGGACGGGCGCCGACGATTGTGGCGATTTTAGGCATCAGATGAACT
>JAHIOG010000268.1 GCA_018895675.1 bacterium | reverse complement strand
GTCGGTAAAACTGAATCTGCATATGTTCAGACAATATGAAATCGATTCTACTGTTAATAACATAAATTCTCTTTCTTTATCTGTATTAAAAGGTGTAGGTGTAGAGAATTGGTCGGAAAATGATTCTGATTTCACTAATTTTTCAATTGAAAATTTTACGGTGGAAAAAATTGGTGATTCTACATTTTGCGAAAAGGATACGATGTCTATTAAGATTCCGGTTGATTTGTTGACCTATTGGGCTGATACCTCTAATACTAATTATGGTTTGGTAATTCAACAAGTTGATACCACTCAGCAAAATATTCAGTCAATATACTCGAGTGAAGCCGCCTATCCGTCATGGCTGGAAATCAAGTATGAACTCAAGAATGATACAACCGTCTATACTAAATCAATCATAGCCAGTGAAGATTTGACAATTATGGAATATTTTGATAATCCTATTAATGAGGAAAATCTGGTTATAAGTTATGGGCGGGCCTGTCGTGTATTTCTGAAATTTAGTGTGGAAGATTCTATTAAAGATAAGAATATAACAATTGCAAAAGCCTCTTTGAAATTTCATATTGATCAAGCTAATACCGTGATGTATAACGAGTCTTTCTACCTGTATTTAAATGCCTTAAAAGATTCTTCAGAATATAATGATCCTTTTGTGGATTACAGCAATGTCAATTTTGACGCCTATTGCGATGTCTCAGCATCCGATACTTTAATTACCTTTGAAATTAATCATGAAATTCAGGGAATAACCAGCGGATATGTTGGTAATTATGGTTTCTTAATCAGATCCTCTTCGAAAAATATAGATATCGCCAAATTGAGTCTGTTTAGTTCGTCGGAAATGAATGCTTATTCTAAAAGACCTTATCTGGAAATTTTAACTATGAAAGAACAATAGTTCAATGGTTAAACGCATATTAATAGTGATGTTGCTTACGGGATCTCTGTTTGGACAGAATTCCTACTATTCTTCGTATGGTTTTGGATTATCGTCACCGTCTATTCCCGTTCGCAATCTTGCTCTTGGCGGAACCGGTTTGGCAATCCCCGACTCAATAAATCTTAACCTGCTAAATCCGGCTTTATGGAATGGTTTTGTTACCACTTCCCTGCAGGGACAGGTCGGAACATCGACAGTGAGCGCTGATCCGGGATCTCCAGATCTTGTAATGACCCAGTTTCTCGGGTTTTCATTTAAGTTGCCGATCGGTAAGAAGATTGGCATCGCCTTGGGAATTATGCCCATTACAAGAATGACGACTGAGAAAAGTTTTTCTTCTGATTCAACGAGTTTGATTCAATATACATCTGATGTGGATGTGAAGGGTGGAATATCTCAATTCTTTTTTGGAGGGGGATATCGGGTCAACCCTAACTTTTGTTTAGGGCTAAAAACCCAGATATATTTTGGAAATTATCTCACTAAAATGGCAACCGATTTCGATACAGACGGCGACGTGAACAGCTATTTTCGGAAATATACGATTATGCAGGGTACTCAGCTTGGACTGGGAGCCTACTGGGTCAGTAAAGATAGAAAAATGGAAGTCGGCGCAACGATAGATCACCGATTGAAATTTGATTCTTATAGTAACTATGATTTCTATTTTGGACCAGATAGTACAACAAAAAAGAAAAATATACCTTATCCTTCGACATTTCAGTTAGGTGTTCGAAGAAAAATGACCGGGTCGCTTGCTTTATCTGTAGATGTTTCCTATTCTTTAGTTCCGAAATCTTTGTATAAAGATTTTTATGTTATAGAAACATCTGATGCTCAAAACCCCTTTTATGCAGGTATTGGATTTGAAAAAGCAACGGCTCCAAGACCGGGTGCATCGATCTGGAACCAGATGGCACTCCGAGCCGGAGCGTTCCATAAATCCGAATCAATCCATCAGTCCGGTGGATTGCAAGAAACCGGCATAAGTTTTGGAATGAGTTTGCCTTTTAATCGCCATTTAAATCGAATTGATCTCGCCATTGTTGCATCAATACGCGATGGTTTTTTAAATGAAACTGTCGGTAAGGAGAAGGTGCTGTCTTTTTATGCCGGCATTACAACAGGGGAGTTGTGGTTCAGGAAATTTAAACGGTTTTAACAATGACGGAAGAGGTGTGTTATGAAAAATCAACGCCTAATAAATCTGTTAATTGTCACATTTATTATAGTATTGTCGATTTTGTTGACAAGCTGTGTGCCTCCAGCAGATTTAACAGAAGATGCTCAGGTATCTGGTGCAGCAGAACCTAAAATTGAGATTGACAGGGACAAGTGCGATCTCTATCTGAATTTTGCTTATAGTTATTACCAGAACCAGAATTGGAAAAGTACTATAAAGAATTATAAGAAAATGATGGAATATGGATGTGGGGAAGAGTATGCGCAGGATATATATTCATATTATGGTCGCGCCTACCAACAGCTGGCAAAAAATGATCCCGTGTATTATGACAGCGCTTTATATGTCTATTTAGAAGGCAAGAAATATCTGCCTGACGATATGTATATTCATAAAAATATTGCCTATGTTTACCATGTTCAGGGAAAAATTGATCTGGAAATCCGTGAATATGAAAAAATGATTGAGATTCAGCCTGAAGATCTGGAATTATACCGCACCTTTGTAAAACGATGTTTTACACAGGAACGCTTTGAGGATATGCTCTGGGGCATTGAAAAAATTCTTGAAATCAGTCCAAACGATGAACAGGCGGTTAACGATCGTTTAATGGTTTATGAAAAATTAGGGAAAGATATCACAACAGTGCGTAAAGAACAGTGGGAGCGAAACCCTGATAATGTTCGCTTTGGGATGGAATACGTTGAATCATTAACCGAACAGCTAGAGTATGACAAAGCGATCGAAGTCTATAAAAAAATCACTATGCTGGATTTAAGAAATAAAGACGTTTGGGATAAATTAGCCGATTTATATAAAACATTGGGACAATATAAAGAAGCTGCAACTACCTACGAGCATATTAATAAAAATATTGATCTAAAAGACCTTGAGGTAATTGAT
Source organism: bacterium (assembly GCA_018895675.1). Classification (GTDB taxonomy): domain Bacteria; phylum Fidelibacterota; class UBA2242; order UBA2242; family UBA2242; genus UBA9312. The sequence goes on along the minus strand of JAHIOG010000268.1, from coordinate 1,034 downwards.
AATATTACAAAGATGTATCAAAGCCTGGCGGAATTTCCGACCGCTTATGAATGGGCAAAAAAAGCTATAGCCCTTGAAAATTCAAGCCTGGCACATAAGATTCGCGCCGATGTGTTTTATTCTGGGGCTGAATACTATAGCAGTTTACGCCCAACGAAGAATTTTGAAGATAAACTTGTTTATAAACTTGCTTATGATGATTACAGAGAAGCAAAGAAAATGGGCGACAATAGCGTTCAATCACGGATTGATTTTCTGAAAGAATATCTCATTCCCACCCGCGAGGACTGGTTTATGAATAAATATGATGCAAGCGGCGCTGAACGCACAGTTTATCGTCCCCGGCTGGATTGCTATAAATGGATTGACATTAACGTAAATAAAAATTAATGAAAATAGCTTTTGGATCCGATCACGGCGGTATTGAACTAAAAACCGCACTAATGAAATTTGTCAAAGAGATAGAGTATATTCCTATCGATTGTGGTACCGATAAGACAAATTCTACAGACTATCCGGATAATGCAAAATCAGTTACAGAAATGATAACCAAAAAACAAGCTAATTGGGGCGTGTTAATCTGTAAAACCGGAATTGGGATGAGTATTGCTGCCAATAAGGTTCATGGTATTCGGGCTGCTTTAGCGTATTCAGAAGAGATCGCACTGTTAAGTAGAAGACATAATAATGCAAATGTGATCTGCTTTGGCGCTGATTTCACTACAATCAATTTAGCTAAGCAGATCCTAACAATCTGGCTGAAAACGGAATTTGAGGGTGGTCGTCACCAACGGCGAATAGATAAAATTCAACAACTTGAGGAGGCGAGCTGTGAATTTTGATCATTTACGGCAAGTAGATTCCGATGTAATGTCCGCAATTTCAGCGGAATTTGATCGGGAACGATGGACCTTGGAATTAATTGCATCTGAAAATTTTGTAAGTCCGGCGGTCTTTGAAGCAGCAGGCTCGGTGATGACAAATAAATACGCCGAAGGATATCCCGGTAAAAGGTATTATGGCGGTTGTGCGGC
>JAHIOG010000267.1 GCA_018895675.1 bacterium | reverse complement strand
GATTTGAGCGTTCTGGAACCCTTTATCCCGGTATATCGCCTGGAAGGTCGTCTGAACTCAAAAATTCAAATCAGCGGAACACGGGTAAATCCCCGTTTTAACGGCAGCTTATACCTCAATAATGGTGCTGTTCAAACCGATTTTCGGCAGCCGCCGATGGAAAAAATTAAAATCGATGGACAGATCAGGGATAATGATATTCAATTAGCACAATTGAGCGGGCGTTACTTATCCAATGAATTTCATCTGAGCGGCAATGTCAATCTGGCGGAACGCCGGTCAGTCGTATCTGATCTGACATTTTTCATGAACAGCCGTGAAATCGTATCGTTGGCCGGCTGCTTGGCTCCAACTCAAATAGATGCGCGTCTGAATATCAACAATCTTGATATCGGCATATTCAAAGATTTCAGGCCTGAATTATACCTGCTTTCGGGGGTCTTGAATTCCTCTGTCGCGATACAGGGTTCTCTGAATCAACCGAAAATTAACGGTGAAGTGACTTTCCACAGCGGCGCATTTCAGCTCAGCCCGGAAACTCCCGCGATTAGTTCCATTTCCCTGAAAACCACCTTGCGGGACACGGTCGCGCAGGTGGTGGATTGCCGGGCAACGATCCAGAACACCGTTCTTAAGCTGAGCGGCACCTTGGCTTCCCGGGACTGGACAAATTTATCAGCTGACCTTGTCGTCTTTGTAAATAACAATCCGGCCATTTCCGCCAAAGGACGTATCAGCGCTGATGACATCCGCATGAATCTGATGGTGAAACATTTCAATTTGAGCTATTTACAGCCATTTACCACCCAATTTCAGCAATTGAATGGCGATATCAACAGCTCGATTAATATAAATGGCTCTCTGATGCAGCCCATCATCGGCGGCAAAGCACGAATATCCGAAATCCGTTTTCAGCCGGCTATTATTAGCGAAACATTTACCGACGGTTTAATCAGTTTACGTTTTGAACAGACCCGCTTCATCCTCGATACCCTTGCCTTCAAACTAAACAAGGGCAGCATCACCGGTTCAGGCTATTTTGCCTATCGGGAAAAGGATATTGGCGATATCGACTTGAAAACGACACTGAACAATATCTCTGTCAGCCAGAAAAAACAGTATCTTGTCACTTTAAAAAACTCGACCCTGCGCCTCCGGCGAGAAAACAATTATTATAATCTGGACGGCGATGTTGTATTTGATGAAACCAGAGTTCAATACAATATCCAGCCTAAAACGCTGATTGCCATGGCCCAGAGTTCCCGGCGTCCAGGCACGGAGACATCACAATTAATGCAAAAAATCCGTATGAACATTCGAATACGGGACAGTAAAAACATCTGGATAGATAATAATCTGGCGCGGATTCGGCTTCGTCCTGAATTGGCAATTATAGGAACCGCTGCAAAAACCAACATCTCCGGTCGCCTGAAAGTTGAAGAGGGCTATATCCTCTATCTCGACCGAAAATTCAAAGTAAAACAGGGGGTTATCGATTTTATTGATCCCAACACCATCAATCCGATCATCGATTTTACAGCAGCATCAGAAATCAAGGGTTATCAAACTCTGTCAAAAAAAGCCTATACGGTAACCATTACAATCACCGGGCCGCTGGACGAGGCAGTTTTTGATCTGCAATCCCAACCGCCTCTGGATAAGTCCGACATAATTGCACTGCTGACCTTCGGCGCCACCCGTGAAGAATTGATCGGGCGGGGCTTAGATTCCCGCAGTGGCGGTGTCGGAGCAGCAATTCAGGAACGGCTAACCGAATATTCCAGCCAACGGATTTCCAGCTTTACTTCCCAGAAAGTCGGTACCTTGCTTGGACTGGAAGAGATGTCGATTGAGGGTAATCTCTTCAGCTTCGGCAAATCCTGGGGACCGCAACTGGTGGCATCCAAAAAATTGACCGAACGAATGTGCGTGACCTATTCCACTACCGTCGGGCATATGAACGATCAGAATGTAAAACTGGATTATAAACTGAATGACAAATTTTCGCTGGAAGGCCAAACCGACCAGCGGGGCCGCTCCGGTCTTGATCTGAAATATAAACTGAAATTCAAATGATAAAACGATTTATTTTCAGCATAATATTCATCTGTATTTTCGATTGCAGCCTGTATGGCGCACTACCGAAAAAAACCCTGTTAAAGGTCAAATCCGTCACTTATCAGGGCAATGAACATTTCAAAGCAAGCCAGTTGAACAAGCTTATTATCTTAAGACCATCGACACTGATAGCGCCTGTCTATTACAACAATGAACTATTCCAGAGTGATCTGGCCGGCATTCCTCTGTTCTATCAGCAAAACGGGTATCTGGAAGCCCGATTTACCGATTATAATGTCAACATCGACTCAATTAAAAAGTCTGTAAAAATCAATTTTATAATTGATGAAGGTGAACTGACTCGCATCGAAGGCATCAGCATTCTTAATAATGCCGTCATTAGTGATCAGGATATTCAGAAAATAATTTCAGTCAAGGAAGGCAACGCCTTTAAAAGCCGAGAAATCGAAAACTCAACGCTGGCGATTCTCCGCAAATATGCCGAGATCGGTTATCTGGACACCGACATTAATCCGAACATCCGGATCAATAGTCAATCCCATACGGCTTTGATCGATTTTATTATCGATGAAAAGACCCAGTATCATATCGGTAATATTTCAATTACAGGCCTGGAAAAAACCAAGTCAAACATACTGCTTCGGGAATTGAATTTTAATGAGGGCGAGATTGTCAATTACTCCAAACTGCTCCAGTCACAACGCCAACTCTATCTGACCGGCCTCTTCCAGAGCGTATTCATCCGACCGGTAACGACGGAAGCCAATCTTCCCGACACCAAGGACATTCTGATCGAAGCCAAAGAAATAACGTATGGAGAGTTTAATGTCTCAGTCGGTTCCGGCACTGTGGAGTACCTCCGTGTGAAAACCGAAATCCTTTATACAAATTTGTGGGGAACCGGCCAGAAAATCGGGCTCGCCACAAAACTCAGTTACGTCGATCACGGCATCAACCGCGGCATCGAGTTGTCTTTCACCGAACCATGGACCTTCCGCACCCGCTGGCGTACCGATCAGACTTCCACCTGGGAATATTTGAATGAACCCGGCTATAATCTGGAGCGTCTTGGCGCACGAATTGCCGTCGGGCGAAAATTTATGTACCGGTCCAACAGCACTATCAGTTACCGGCACGAAAACAATCAGTTGAGCCAGAAGATTGCCAATATACCCGCAGATATGGAGAGTAAGATCCGCGCGTTGAAGCTGTCACTGGTTTTTGACAATCGCGATAATCTTTTCAATACAAGCAAGGGAAGCTATCTTGAATTCAGCAATGAAATGGCCGGCTCGTTCATGTACGGCACCAATTCCTTTTTCCGCTCCAACCTGCGGCTGAAACACTTCTTCTCAACCGAAAAAGGGACGGTTTGGGGAAGTTCCCTTGATCTGGGCTGGATTGATGCCGCCCGGGGATTTGCCACGGTTCCACTCAATGAACGCTTCTACGCCGGTGGGCCAAATGCGCTGCGGGCATTTGATTATCAGCGGGTAGGTCCGCTATCCGTATCCGGCAATAAGCGAATTCCGCTCGGCGGACGCTACCAGTTCGTCTGGAATGTCATCGAGATCCGTCGGCCGGTATATAAATCTTTCGGTCTGGAAGCCTTTGTCGATCTGGGAAATGTATGGGATGCGCCCAGAGATGTTGCAATAACCGATATCCGTCACAGCGTCGGAGCCGGCATCCGCTACAACTCACCCATCGGTCTGGCACGTCTGGATTATGCTGTCAATTTCAGCCCCCGTCCCGGTGAAGACAGAGCCAAAATCTATTTCAGCATGGCCCAGGCATTTTAGAGACATTATTCCAATCTTTGCGAAAGTTCCAAACTTTCGCAAAGTTCATTTCATGATTAGATTCTTTCAACCCAGATAAGATCAAGCGATTACACCTGTCAGGTTTATTAGATCCTTCTTGATTACACCTGTCAGGTTTATAAAAATAATCTATTCTGGGGTAAAGAAATTTACAAAACCTGACAGGTGTAGTAAGGCAGTTG
>JAHIOG010000266.1 GCA_018895675.1 bacterium | reverse complement strand
TCTAGATTTAAAGTTCCGCCATTAAAATCAACCGTAACTGTTTTCTTAAAGAAAATATCGCCTTGTGTAATATTAACAACAGCATTTGAATCTGTGGCTTTAAATTGAGTTGCTGAAATAGAATCTGAAACTGAAAAATTACAAGTACCCGTAAAGGAAATTGCTTTATTATTTACAGTTCCATTACTAATAAATGTACTATTGTCTTTTTGATTAAGAAATAGACCTTTATCAGTTGTTGCATCATAAATATTTCCATTATTGATGAATGTTCCATCAATAAATATGCCTCTATCGCCATTGTACCAAACATTTCCATTATACCAATCAGCGAAATTCCCTTCAAATCTGGTTTCACCTTTAAAGATTACCATTCTTTCGCTACCATTATCAGTCCAGTTACCACCAGAAATAAATGTTCCATTTAAGTTTGCGTTAGAAAACACTGTGTTTTTTCCGGGACCATAGATGTTTCCTAAATAGGCAATAGCTCCAGATTGTGTGCTAATTGTATTATTGTTTGCTTCTATTTTGCCAGCAAAAATCTGAGCATTAACTAAAACTAAATTATTTGGATATGGATTAGCGGATGGCAGCATAATTTTTGAACCAGCTAAATTTATTTGTCCACCTATAATAGCTACACTGTCAACAATTAAACTGCCTAAACTATCAACAAATCTTACTTCGCCAAGATTTATTGTGCTGTCATTCATTGATTTTATATAGTGAAGATGCTCAGTTTTGTTTGGAGTGAACATCATATTACTAAAAGTAGTATGTGTAAAATGGAAAGAACCATTATTGTAAATATCTCCCATAATGTATAATCTTTGATATTGGGAAATATAATGCTTTGTAATTATGCCATTATTATAAAGATTTCCACCAATCTCAAGCCAAAAATTGTAACCAGGTCTTATAGTTCCATTGTTGATTAAATCATTTCTAATGGTTAAACTGCCGCTAACAGCTTCACTTGTATAAGCGTCAATTACTCCACCAACTTCGATTGTTAAATCGTAACACTCCGCTGGATAATAGCCAGAAGAACTAGCTACAACATTATGAGAAACTGAAACTGACGATGTTGAATCTGGATATGCAGTAGCATTTGGATCGGTTGACCAAGTTGAAGCGTCTCTCCAGTTTCCATCTTTAACAGATGAGAATTGAGCTTGCGTAATTGACGTTAAAATAAATAGTGTAAAAACAATTGTTAATAGCTTTCTTTCCGATAAAAATTGGGGTTTCATTTCTTTCTCCTTTTCACTCCAACAAGTTATTCTATAGTTTTCCACATAACATCCAAATATTACAACAATTTTATCGATTTTCAAGGATATTCTGTGCAAATCATATAAAATCTAATCGACAAAACTTTAATCATAAGTTGCGTCGGGAGCTCACTCCTCGCGCATCTATCGCAACTCTGCATCGCTCCATCAGGTCTAAGGACCTGACGGAACGGTAAAAATCTTTTCGTATTGAATCCATTATTAATCTCCATTGTATGCCTAACGTTCCGGATCAGGCGCGGCTATTTACCGTCGCCTGCACCCGGCTTGTTCGACGTCTTATTAATGCCGAGATCGCTCTGTTAAAACCCTTCAGACTTGATCCGATCGGTGATGTCTGTAACGAAACTCCCTGTTCCGACGACCTTTCCGTTCGCGCCCTTTATCAACCAACCCGTCAAAGAAATGGGCACTACATGCCCATCCTTTTTCAGGTACTCTTTCTCAAAAGTCACATAAGGAACCGTGTTGGCAACCGAAACAAACGCGGCTTCCGCCTGATGCCATATCTTCGGAGTGAGTTGCTGGTACGTCAACCGTCTCAATTCGTCCAGAGTATAGCCCGTCATCTGCTGATATCTCGAGTTCGCTTCAAGAACCTTTCCCTCGGTATCCGTGAGAACAACTGCAAAGGGGATCTCTTCGGACAAAGGCACGTAACGTTCCTTCAACTCCGGCGAGGTGGATGGACGAAGGAGTTCGGTTTGAATGGCCATCACCTGCTTAATCATGTTGCCGCGTATTGATGGGGCGATTCTCTGAGCTTTATACTGAACGCTCGTACAACCTGCCATTGCCAGCAACAGGATGCAGACTGCTAAAGAATATGCTCGCATCATTTTATGTCTCCTTTCTTGTCGAACAAGTTATTCTATAATTTTCCAAATAACGTTCAAATATTACTGGAATTTTATCGATTTTCAAGGATATTCTGTGCAAATCATTTAAAATCTAATAGACAAAACTTTTATCATAAGTTGCGTCTGGGAGCTCACTCCAGGCGCATTTATCGCAACTCTTCATCGCATCATCAGGTCTGAGGACCTGACGGAACTATAAAAGCGTCTTCCCGGAAAGACTGTATTTGTTTTTCACCAATGTCGG
>JAHIOG010000265.1 GCA_018895675.1 bacterium | reverse complement strand
CAATCGAAATCGGCGATACCGGTTGCGGTATGACCGGTGAGGAAATGAATAAAATATTCGTGCCCTTATATTCTTCAAAACGAACAGGTTTCGGATTGGGTATGTCAGTCGTTAAAGATGTTATCGATGCACATTCGGGTTCAATCCAAATCAAATCCGAGAAGAACGTCGGGACGACATTTATCACAAAATTACAGGCTTATAAAAAATTATCATGAAAACTATAGAGGTTCCCAAATGCCCTATACTGTATTAGTCGTGGATGACAACATTGATACTCAGGAAAATATTAAAGAGCTGCTCCAGGAGAACGATTATAAAACATTTGGCGCCGATAACGGCAAATCAGCCCTCGATATAATTCACCAACATAAACCTGATTGTCTATTGCTTGATATGAATCTTCCGATAATGAGCGGCTGGGAAGTTCTTGATCTTATAAAACCCGAAATCGATGCAGGATTAGTCGTAATAATCATTACGGCGTATGGCGAAATTCCTTTAGCCGTTGACGCAATTAAGAAAGGTGCATTCGATTTCTTTGACAAACCCTTCAATAATGAGAAATTACTTATTAGTATCAAACATGGTCTCGATAAACTTCAGATACAGAAAGAGCTGGAAGAATTAAAGACAACGCTTCCTTCAAAGATTATATCACCTGACGATTTTGGACCATGTAAAGCAATCCGCGAAATGCTTCAAAATGCCGATAAAGTTGCCCCGACAGATTATTCAGTACTCATTCAGGGTCCGACTGGAAGCGGAAAAAATCTGCTGGCAAAATATATTCATCAGAAAAGTCAGCGGAGTCAATTTCCGTTGATAAATGTCGACTGTGGCACGATCTCCGATACACTGATCGAAAGTGAATTATTTGGACACATAAAAGGTTCTTTTACCGGAGCAATCGATACAAAAATAGGTAAATTCAGAGCTGCCCAGAAAGGGTCTCTGGTACTCGATGAAATCGGTAATATTCCCCTGGATAAACAAGTCAAATTTCTACGAGCAGTCGAGGAAAAAAAGATTTCACCTATCGGATCAAATGAGGAATTCGAACTTGATTTTCGATTAATGGTTGCGACATTGGAAGACCTTGAAGCTGCTGTGAATATTGGGAAGTTCAGACGCGATCTATTTTACAGAATCACCGAATTCGTTATAACAGTTCCACCATTGACTCAAAGGTTAGATGATATACCGCATTTAGCCAGGAAATTCATCCAACGCTGCAATTTGAATTTAAATAAGGATGTTTTAGAAATATCAGATAATGCGATGAATATGTTATTGGAGCATCATTGGCATGGAAATGTCCGCGAACTTCAACACGTAATCAGCACCGCCGTCTTAATGGCAAAAGATAAAATCAAACCGGAACATATTTCATTCCGGGGCGCGACTATTAATCAAAACTTGGCATTTAATGATTTTTCCATCGGCTACCGACCAGGCACATCATTAAAAAGTGATATGAACGCCATTATAGAAAATATTGAGCATAAATATATTAAGAAAGCGCTTGAATTAGCGAACTATAATAAATCGAAAGCTGCCGAAATTTTCGGCATCGATCGGAAAAGCTTCTATTCCAGACTGTCGAAATATGGGATAATAGTAAAAAAGGGTTAACCCTACTACGTAACATAAAAATTAAAAATCCGAATGTAGTATTTACAATTGCTCGTACGAACTACATAGTATCGTATTTACTAAATTACGTTGTAGGGTTAATGTATTTACTCTTTGGGGGTTTCCCAGATTTCTTCACCCCAGTTATCCCACGGCAGACGTTTTTCATCACACTCTTTCGGATCCGGACTAAACTTACGATCAACAAAATATACGATAGTTGTTCGTCTGTCTGACAGATTTATACAACCGTGAGCGATACCGGGCGGAATTAGTACCAGCTGTGAATTACAGTCACCAAGAACGATTTTCATGATGACATTAGTCGTAGGTGAACCGTCCCTTTGATCAACTAATATTAACAGCACTTTGCTATACGGCGGCACAAACCAGATATCAGATTGATGTTCATGTATGTGAAACGCTTTGATAACTCCGGGCTCAATCTCACTATAATTTATTTG
>JAHIOG010000264.1 GCA_018895675.1 bacterium | reverse complement strand
AGAGAACAATTTCCCGTATTCTGGCACGTCAAGGATTAACTCATAAAAGAACAGGATGGTATCCTGGAGATGAACTGAATGGCTAAATGGAATCGGGAATTTTAATTGTCGTTGACCGGGAAAAATAATTGTCGTTGATCAAAGCATCGAATGCAGAGTGATCCATCCAAAATGGTGTAACTGTAATATCTCCGATGTTGAATGGCTTTGATTTTTCAAAATATGTTGCGTTTTTGATGTTGTTTTGCTGAGGGGTGAAAATACTTGTCAACTCAATGATTTTATGAGCAGCTTCCCCCAGATAATATTTCATTTCTGGGTGCAGATAACTGCTGAATCCATAGTGATCGATGTGCGGGTGGGAAATTAAGACACCATCAATTAGTTTATTCGTATTGCTATAAAATCCTTTTATGTTAGGCAAGATTTCTTTTCGAATCAATTCACCAACTGTATTATTTTTATATTTGTTGAAGTCAAACTCTGTACCATCTTTCTCAACTAACGGCATCCCAATATCAAGGACAATACGTGTGCTCTCAGTCCAAATCTCAACACAAGAACCGCCAATTTCTTGTGTTCCTCTATGGATTTTAAAATGCATATACGCTATGCCTCGTCTAATCTAAAACAATTACGAGATGTATTATAAGGTATTCTGAAATTATAAGTGGCTCTTCCATGGTATAAACAGCCAAAAGCAATGTCTTTAAGCTGATTGTTTAAATCCTTGGCATTTTTATCAATCCATTTCTGAGTACAATCTCCTATTAAAAGAATTGGTTTTTCAATCAATTTATAATATTCAAGTGAATTTTCTTTTACAAATTCGGGTAATATTCCCAGATTCTTTTTTATGCAATATATCCTATTATAGTAATCAATCAGGGTGTCTTTGTGTTCGCGAGCAAATTCATAGTACTTACTCAGCTGCTTATCAATTGCCTCTTGTCTCTTATTACTATCTATATACAATCTTTCGTCACCGATTGTTTTTAATTCTACAAATGCAATTTTTTTGGTTCCTAAGTCTACCCAAACCATATCAATACGCTTATTGTCATACTGCAATTCTGTATCAATAAAAAATCCATTTTTGCTTTTTGATTTGTTTTGGGCATTAATTACATATTGGCCCTGTATCCCTTTTTCTGAATCATTCGGATAAAATTTACGAACTCTCTTCTTGATTCTTTCGAGCGATTCTTTTTTAAAGTTGTTTATGTCGATTATTTTAGACTCATTCAAAGAGATGTTTCCATCTTGAAACTCAAAGGGCAGATAATCACTTGTCTTATTTAATGGAATGTACTCGACGTGTATTTTTGCTTTGTAATCTTTTGCTCCTTCTAATCTCATAATAGAACCGCCATTATGATATACATTTAAATAGTTATTTTTTCTTATATCAATGTATAACTCGGTGTCTAATGTTAGATTTTTCCACCATGGCGGAGGATCATCTTTAAGTCTTTGAAACAATGCATGATCAGTTTTAAGTTTTGTTTTCACTTCTATTCCTCTTTCATTCTTACACCATAACCAGTTATTATATAGTTTCTGACTAATCCCACAGATATCTTGCCTTGATAATAAACCAAGAATTCAATAATTTTCATGCAGATAGGGTTTGTATATTACAAATATTATAATGTTTCGATCTGTTACGTATAGCATATAGCGTAACACTGGTCAGCATGATGAATCAGTGGTTGAAGAAACAGGGATTAATCTCCATTAAGTAACCTCGGGTTAACATACATTATTCGGCTACGGCCCGATAGCCTTTGTCAAACACCAGGTGCGTACCCGCACGCAGGATGGTGGTGTGGGCAGGGGGAAAGAGAAATTCCCCCTTACCCGATTAATATTTTTGTATTATGGTTGACCAAGAAATTTTGAAATTTCCAGATCAATAAGCTCCTTGGGATATTTGCCCAAAAAATTTTCAATCTCTTTTTCTCCTTGGGTTCCTAATGCATAAGAACATACATATTCGGGATATTCTATTTCCCCAATCAGATTTTTACCTGTGTGGACTTCTGCCAAAATATATTTTTCTGTTAAACGATGAATGTGATAGGGTACCCCTCTTTTTCCAGTGGTCCATCGTTTCTTGCCCCCAAATTCCACGTCTTTCCCCATAAGTGTCCAAAATCCTTTAGTCAAATCCTTATTAGAGGTTGGCTTATTCCTAAAATGATAATTCAATAAATATGGTACTACCTCTCTCATTAACCACTTATCAAAATATTTACTATGTTCCGACATAATAACCCCCTCGAAGATCTTAATTATTATATAGTTTCCTGACTATTCCCATAGATTTTATGATTATTGACCAAAAATTATCAAAAAAGTTTTTCTAACTGTATATTTCAATTTTTTTCTATCGTCGTGCGTCGTGGTTTCTGTCCTAAAGTGTGCTTGGCTAGAATAGAACCAACGCAGCGTACTAATTGTTTGCTTGAACTAACGTAAGGCTCTGCCTCATCTTCAACTAAATCAACAATATCCTTCATGACCCATAAGATTAGTTGAAAAGTTTTAGAAATGTCACTTCTTTTTTTTCGGGATTTATTTCGCAATAACCATCTTTTTCCAATTCAGACAAAATGAATTGTTGAAAGAATGGCTGATTACCTCTTTCTGTTATATTAGCTACTTTCCTTGTTTTTCTCGCTAGACTCCCTATTCTTATTGGAATATTCAAATCTTCTTTATCTATGGTGGCGATCAACCATTCTTTGATTTTTTTTATTGCCTGAAAATTTACACCTGCACCTTTGCCCCCTGTACCCTT
>JAHIOG010000263.1 GCA_018895675.1 bacterium | reverse complement strand
TTGATCAAAACATTGCATGTTTATCCTTATTTATCAATTAGTTACAAGTATTTTCGTAACAGTCTCTAATAATATTTATTCCGACGATTATTTTGGTATCTCAGACGGAGCTGAGGTTAGCGGCAGAGTATTATCTAAAACAAAGCGAAAAAATGATTTCTGATAAATCTTCCAAAATAACAATATTCTCCTATTATGATAAAAAAATTCAAGCGGTCTTCATTAAATACGAAAATGACAGTTTGTGTTATTACGATCTTAATACAAAAACAGAATCAAAAATGACACTATTTAAAATTAAACAAATATTGCTCCAAAATGGAGTGTCAGTATTTTCATGCAATATCTTACAATATCTTAGTTTGCAACTTGGATTAAGAAAGGTTTAATGGTCAAATAAGGATACACCAACACCTTATTACACCTCTACACCTGTCAGGTTTACAGAATTGATCTAATCTGGAGGAGAAAAATTTAATAAACCTGACAGGTATAATCCGGTTTTTAAACCTTGCCAACTCTGCCCTTAGTATAATTAGAATAATTCAGATTGGTTTAGATACCTTATTCCTTCAGTATCTTTTCAATTTCATCCATTGCCCAGTTCATCATTTTCATGGTTTTGTCAAAAGGTTCGGAGGTGGTCATATCCACGCCGGCGTCTTTGAGAAGATTGATCGGGTAATCGGAACCTCCGGCAGACAGGAATTTGATATATTTATCCAAAACGCCGGGTTCTTTAGCCATGATCTTCTCGGCAAGCGCTGTGGAAGCCGTAAAGGATGTTGAGTATTGATAGACATAATAATTATAGTAAAAATGGGGAATATAAGCCCACTCAACGTCGATATAATCGGGAACGACACATACACCTTCATTGTGTCCGTAATATGCCTGTACGATGCTCTTATAGAGTTCCGACATGGAATCTCCGGTAATCTGTTCGCCTTTTTCAACCATTTCATGCATGCGCAGCTCAAATTCGGCGAATTGAGTCTGACGGAAAAGGGTCCCTTTGATACCATCCAGGTATTCCATGAGAAGTGATAATTTCACATCATCATCGGTGGTTTTATTGTAAACATCGGTGAATAACAGGATTTCATTCAGTGTTGACGCGACTTCGGCGACGAAAATCGGGTACATGGCTGTCTGAAAAGGCTGGGTTTTGTTGCTGTAATAACTCTGCATTGTATGACCAAGCTCATGTATCAGAGTTGACACATCGTTATAGAGATTGTTATAGTTCAGCAATATATAGGGATGAACATCATAAGCGCTGCCGGAAGAGTAAGCGCCGGAACGTTTGCCGGGAGTGGGATAGACGTCGATCCAGCGGTTTTTAAATGCTTCGCCGATTGTTTTAACGTAATCTTTTCCTAACGGTTTCACCGCGGAGAGAACCATATCTATAGCCTCATTATATTCAAAATCAGCATCGATTCCCTTGACTGCCGGTGCGTATAAATCGTAGTAATACAGTGTATCCAATCCCATCATGCGTCGTTTGATATCGAGATAACGATGAAAGGAATCCAGGTTTTTATTCACGTTTTCGATTAGTGAATGATAGACATCGGTGGGGATGTTGTTGGCATCCAATGCTCTTTCGAGTGTATTGTCGTAGTTTCTGACATTGGTATAGAAGATATGTGACTTTACATTTCCGTCCATCTGAGTACCGAATGAACGACTGAAATCGTTGAATTTTCCAAAAAATGCTTCAAATACAATCTTGCGGTCTTCGCGATTTGCGGCTGCCCGGTAGCGTCCGTATCCAGCCTGATCGACGAGCACTTCCTCGCCATTGCTTAATTTTACTGTCGGATAGGGCATATCGGCATTTTTAAAAATACCGTAAATCGAAGCCGCAGAACCGGAAATCAATCCCGCTTCGGCGACAATTTTTTCTTCTTTCTCGGACAGCATATGCTCTTTGCTGCGCAGCAGGTCGTGAAGGTAGTGTTTGTATATTTTTAATTTGGGTTCTTTAATAAGGAATTTATCGATCTTCTTTTGATTCATTGTCAGGATTTCCGGATCGATGAAGGGAGATTTTGAGTTATATTGAGTAAACAACTGGCTTATTTCCTGGCGCATGGCAAGATATTTGGAGTCCCGTGTGTCCAGATCGGATTTTTTTCCGGCATAACTTGAAAGCCGTAGCATTTCCTTGATAATATTGCTGTGGTAATCCAAACCCTTTAAGAGCGAAACAGGCGATTTCGTCAGCTTGCCTTTGTATTCCAGGATGCCGTCGAATTTCTTTACAGTTTCATTTTTGGCTTTTTGATATGCTTCTTCGGAAGAATAAAGATCCGTCAGATCCCATTTATACTGATCTGCAATCTCAGAGCGGTCGCGGGTCTGTGACAGGACTTCACTACTAAAAAAGCTAAGTGTTAAAAATACCATAAGTACACCAATTAATTGTTTCATGATACCCTCTTGTTTGAATT
>JAHIOG010000262.1 GCA_018895675.1 bacterium | reverse complement strand
GATTGGCGCCCTCTGAATGAAATGAGCGAATATATTTATTTCCCATGTACGATCATAATCGCTGATCTTAATAAGAATGATGCTGCGAGCCATTTTGTCAAAGGATTGTTGAGCAAAGAGCGTCTGGAATCGATTAAAAAAGATACGGTTGCGATGTTCGCGCTTCCGGATACCTGGCGCCGGTTGCAGATGCTGGTAATGGTGGCTGGCTATGATATGGAAAAATTATCATCTTTCGTAATGGAACGTCGAGGATGGTTATTTAATAAATTAAATCAGAAATATATCGAGCGCCAATCCAAATATATATTTAATCAGCACGAACAGAAGAATTTAGAGAAAAAATTGTGGGAAGACTATAATTGGACGTTGAGAATTCCCAGTGATTATGTTGTTCTCCGTGAATATCCGAACCGGAACTTCATCTGGTTGGGGCGGGCGCTGCCTTATCGCTGGATATCGATTTCCTGGGCAGATGGTATAAAAACTGAATGGTTGACAGCGAACGGGCTGTTTAATAAAAGGGAAAAGATAGGAAAGCTATACCAGCAAATCAGAACTGAAGAACGGTTTCTGGGACATAAATTTGTGAAATTAGGCGATCGCGACGCCTTGCGTATGTACGGTTTATGGTATCACGAGGAGAAAGCCCAGGGAGGTCCTTTCGTGACCTATGCATTTTATGATGAACACAGTGATCGAACCTTCCTGGTCGATATGATGGTTTTTGCGCCAGGGGAAAGAACCATCAATTATATTCGTCAAATGGAAATAATGACACAAACTTTCCGGACAACCGAACAGGACGATCAATCATAATATAAATTCATAAGCAGAATTAGAGATTGCCTATTGATCTAAGGGCATTTAAATTAATTTGGAGTTAGTGAGATCATGTCAATAATATCAATTATCGTCGGAAGTGCTTCAGACCTGGAGGTTCTGGAATCTGCAAAAACCTATCTGGAATTTTTTGAACTTGATTACGACATTCAGGTTCTATCGGCACATCGTCAGCATGATGAACTGGTATCGTATATAAAAATGGCGGAACAGAACGGAACTCGAGTGATCGTTGCCTGTGCCGGCATGGCTGCTCATTTACCCGGAGTGATTGCCGCAATTACGCACCTGCCGGTTATCGGAGTGCCATTAAACGCGTCGTCTCTATGTGGAATGGACGCCTTACTGTCAATCGTGCAGATGCCGAGAGGTATTCCGGTTGCCGCAATGGCTATTGGCAAAGCGGGTGTTATTAATGCGGTTGTATATGCCGTAAAAATTCTGGCGTTGTCCGACCGAAAACTACAAGTAAAACTCAACGATTTTCGTAAAAGAGGTTATAAATTATAGAATAATGGTTATTCTAATTACAGGGGTGAACGGTATGCTTGGAGAAGAGTGTGCCAGATTGTTATCCAGAACACACGACATTATTGCATGTGACGTGCATGACACCCTTCAATATTCTGATTCCATAGTTTATGAAAAGTTGAATATCATGAACGAACAACGGGTACTTGAGATAATTAAACAAAGGAAGCCTCTGATTGTGGTGAACTGCGCTGCATATACCGATGTGGATGGCGCAGAACGTGACCGTAAAACCGCCTGGGATGTAAATGTCGGAGGTGTGCAAAATCTGGTTTCAGCTCTATCAAAAACCGGCGGTAAACTGGTCCATATTTCCACCGATTATGTTTTTGACGGAAGCGCAGGTCCGTACGCCGAGGATGAACTGCCAAAACCAGTCAATTATTATGGTCAGACAAAACTGGATTCGGAAAATTTGATTAAAGATTCTCAAATTCCATGGGCAATTGTCCGAACAAACGTGTTGTTTGGAAATACCAAACTGCAAAAAGCGAGTTTTGTTCGATGGGTGGTTGAGAAATTGTCCCGTTTTGAAACAATATCAATCGTAAATGATCAGTTCGGCAATCCAACCTGGAGCTATGGACTGGCTCAGGTAATTAACCGGATTATTGAAATTGATGCGAGTGGATTATATCATTACGCGGGCAAAGATTATATCAACCGGTTCGAGTTTGCCCTGAAAATTGCCGGTATCTTCGGATTGAATCCGACGCTTATCAAGACAACGACAACCCGCGCATTGAACCAATTGGCTCCCCGACCGTTTAAAGCTGGATTGACATGTGAAAAAACAGCCAAAGAACTTCAGGTGGATTTTTACTCAATAATTGAAGCGCTAACAATGATGAAGGGAACAGCATAGTGGAATCAGTAGTCATCGTTCCGACTTATAATGAAATAGACAATATTACGACGGTAATTAACAAACTTACGGCGCTTAATCTTGATCTGCATATTCTGGTCATTGATGATAATAGTCCGGATGGCACGGCTGATGTTGTCAAAAATTTGCAAAAAAAGAATGAACATATCTTTATAATAGAACGTCCCGGCAAGCTTGGGCTTGGGACCGCTTATGTAAGGGGATTTCACTGGGCGCTTGAGAGGTGTTACAAATACATTCTGGAAATGGACGCCGATTTGTCTCATAATCCTGATGATGTTCCCAGATTAATTGAATCTTGTAAAAATGGCGCCGATCTGACGATTGGTTCCCGCTATAGCGAGGGCGTTAATGTTGTCAATTGGCCTATTAAGCGATTATTGCTTAGTTACGGCGCCAATAGATATACACGATTTGTGACACGTATGCCGGTTAAAGATTCTACTGCCGGGTTTAAATGCTTTCATCGTGATGTTCTCGAAGCGATCGATCTAAGCAAAGTAAAATCTTCCGGTTACTCGTTTCAGATCGAAATGAATTTTCGGGCATGGAAGAAAGGATTTAAAATTACTGAAGTGCCAATCATTTTTATAGAACGATCCGAGGGTCATTCGAAGATGTCGAAAAGCATTGTCTATGAAGCGGTCTTTATGGTATGGAAACTTAAATTGTTAAGTATGTTGGGCAGATTGAAATAATGCAAATATCGGTCATCATTGTCAGCTATAATGTCAAAGAATTTCTCCAGCAGAGTATTCTGTCGCTGAAAAATTCTCTGAATAATATCGAGCATGAGATCATTGTAGTTGATAATGATTCCGTTGATGGTACCAATGAAATTATCAAATATAAATTTCCCAATATTAAATTAATTGAAAATGATACTAACCGGGGATTCGCGGCTGCCTGTAATCAGGGACTGAAGATTTCAAAAGGCGACTATTTGCTTCTGCTGAACCCGGATACCATGATTCAGGAAGATACAATTCATACTATGATTGACTTTTTTGAATCTGTGCCAGATGCAGGCGCTGCCGGTTGTAAAATTTTAAATGCTGATGGAACACTCCAGTTAGCCTGTCGAAGAAGTTTTCCGACGCCTTTTATTGCATTGCCTAAGATACTCGGATTGAGCCGGCTATTTCCGAAAGTAGAAATGTTTGGTAAATACAATCTTACCTATGTCGATCCGGACCAGTTGTTGGAAGTTGATGCCATTAGCGGCTCCTTTTTAATGTTTCGGCGAGAAGTCTGGGATAAAATTAAGAATCTCGATGAAACTTTCTTTATGTACGGCGAAGATCTGGATTATTGTTATCGCATAAAAGCAGCAGGCTGGAAGATTTACTACGTTCCTTCCACCAAAATTGTCCATTATAAGGGCGAAAGCGCCAAATCCGCCAGTTTTGATAATTTTATCACGTTTTATAAAGCGATGGATATCTTTGTCAAAAAACATTTCAGCAAGAGTTCTTCCATTTTTCTGGATATATTGTTTCGACTTGGAATTCTTACGAGAGGTTCTATATCCCTAATAGGACGTTTCTTCCGGAAACATATTATAATGCTGGTTGACGGAGTTGCTGTCACAATCGCGATATTAATTGCCCATCAACTGCAACTGCAACCCCTGCCCGATTATTCAGTACTAATATCGATGCTGATATTTTACGTTTTTCTGTGGCTGGGAACCGGCTATGCGATCGGTCTTTATGACCACAGGGAATTATCGTATTCAAGAGCTGCTATAGCATCCTTGTTAAGTTTCATATCATCATTGATCTTTTACTTTGTATTTAAGGGTTTTATTTATTCACCGCATTTGATCCTCTGGAGTTTT
>JAHIOG010000025.1 GCA_018895675.1 bacterium | reverse complement strand
GAAATGAGGCTCAGGGATATTAATATTCCCAATCCAATTAATAAAAGACCGGTTATTTCCTGACGTTTAGCGCTCATAGTGTTCGTGAAGGCACGAAGGGTGGTTTTACCACAGTCGCCTTCAGTTTTCGTCCCCTTATATTTATAACTATTTCTGTTCCTGTTTTCGTGTATTCCCTGGCGAGATATCCCAAACCGATTCCTACATTTAAGGAGGGTGATTGAGTTCCGCTGGTCACAATACCTACTTCTTTATCATTAACCATAATGGGATAGCCGTGACGAGGAATTCCTTTATCTTCCATTTCAAATGCAACCAGCTTGCGTTTCAGACCGGCTTCCTTGACCTTGACAAGCGCATCCCTGCCAATATAAGCACCCTTATTAAATTTGGTGATCCAGCCCAAACCTGCTTCAAGAGGATTGGTTGTCTGATCGATGTCGTTGCCATAGAGACAGTATTTCATTTCCAGTCGCAGGGTATCCCGGGCTCCCAGACCGATCGCCTGAATGCCATATTCCCTTCCTGCCTCAAATAGCGCATCCCAGAGCTCCATGCTATATGACGGATCATGATACAGTTCGAAGCCTTTCTCGCCGGTATATCCGGTCCGGGAGATTATCATATCTTTTCCGGCAAGTTCGCCTTCGGTAAAATGATAATAGGGAATATTGTACAGCGGCTCATCGGTTAATTTCCGCAATAGATCGAAACATTTAGGACCCTGAACCGCCAGAAGAGCCATGTCATCCGAAATATTGGTCAGATCGACGCCGTCCAACAGATTCTTTTGCGCCCATTCAAAGTCTTTTTGAATATTGGATGCATTGACCACCATCATATAATGATCGGCAAAGCGGTATACTAACAGATCATCAACAATCCCGCCGTCGGCATAGCACATTGCCGAATATTGCACCTGACCGATTTCCAGGCTGGAAACATCGTTAACCGTAATTTTATTTAAAAAAGCTTCCGCATTGGGACCGCGAACGATGAACTCCCCCATATGGGTCACATCAAAAACACCTACCGCATTGCGTACGGCGCGATGTTCCTCCATAATACCCGTATAATGAACCGGCATCAAATATCCCGCAAAGGGAACAAGCTTAGCTCCCAGGGCAACATGCTTGTCATAAAAGGGAGTTTTTTTTGTCGTCGATTCCATGAGTGATCCTCATTTACATTTTATTCAGGGCAACTTTTAAAATCTTTTCCACCGCTGCATCACTGCCTAATTCTTTGGAAGCGCGTTTCAGCGCATTATAGGCTTCCGACCGTTTATATCCGAGAGACAATAGCGCTTTAAGAGCTTCATCACTAACGCCCGTTTGAAAAATCGCATCTAAATCCTCGGGAACATTGTCATCGGCGCCAACCATTTTTTCACGTAGCTCCACAATAATCCGTTTGGCTGTTTTCAACCCGATACCGGGGATCAGAGTTAACGCTCTAACATCTCCCGCTATAATGCGATTCTTGAACTGCGCCGGACTGGCGCCACTCAATATGGTGATCGCCATTTTCGGTCCGATACCGGATATATTGATTAATTTCAGGAACAGGTCTTTTTCCTCCTGAGAATAGAATCCATACAGGGTTTGGGCATCTTCGCGTACCTGAAAATGAATCAGCAGCTTGATGCGTTCATTCAAACGAGGCAGGCGCTCAAAGGTGGACAGAGGTATCAACACTTCATAGCCGACGCCATGAACATCCAGCAGCAACAATGTCGGGTCTTTATAAGTGACAATACCATCTAAATAGGCAAACATATTTTACCTCAACAGTTGCATTTGATTTAAGTGACAGAATCCCGCCGCCAGAGCGTCCGATGCATCAAAAGGGATATTTTTATCATGTATATTTAAAAGCCGGGTGATCATAAACCTGACCTGTTCCTTGGAAGCGGAGCCATTGCCCACAACGGCAGATTTGATTTTCTTAGGTGAATACTCAAAAATTTCAAGATCAGAATTGGCGCCGGCGAGAATTGCGCAAGCCCGGGCATGTCCCATTAAAAGCGCCGTCTTGATATTTTGGGCATAAATGGCTGCTTCAATCGCCATGATCGTGGGATTCCAGCGTCTGATAATCTCAAACAACTCTTTATAGATTTTCTGAAGCCGTTTTGGAAACGCCATCTTGGGCGATGTATCAATAGTTCCCCAGTCCAGACAACTAATTTTAGTTTGTTTTTTAATCAATATGCCGTATCCCGTATGATGAATCCCATGATCCAGTCCGATCACTCGGATCTCGGAATGCATTAAGTATTTTCCTGTAATTTATTTATGATCTCTTCGTCAATATCAACATTGGTATAGACATTTTGAATATCATCGTGATCTTCCAAAACTTCCATTAAATTCAATATTTTCGATGCTAATTTTTCATCGGCTTTAACAACGTTTTTCGGGATCATTTGAATTGCGGCTTCCAGGAATTGAATATTGCTGCTCTCAAGTGCTTTTTTTACATCGTCAAATGCCGAGGGTTCCATATCAACTTCATAAATATCATCTTCTTCAAGGATATCATTAGCGCCAGCTTCAGTCGCCACCACCAGAAGATCGTCCTCATTGGTGCTGCTCTTATCCACCGTAATGATCCCCTTTTTCTCGAACATCCAGGCTACGCTGCCATTGGTTGCTAAATGTCCATCATACTTGGTCAGCAGATGACGAATTTCAGATACGGTGCGTTTCTTATTATCCGTCATGGCTTCCATATAGATGGCAATCCCTCCGGGTCCATATGCCTCATAGCTAACTTCTTCATAATTCACGCCTTCGAGTTCCCCGGTGCCCTTCTTAATCGCTTTCTCAATATTGGCTGAAGGCATATTGGCAACCCTGGCAGCCTGGATCGCGGATCGCAGGCGGGGATTGGCGCTTTCATCGCCCCCACCAATTTTGGCCGCCACCTGGATTTCCTTTATGAGTTTGGTAAATATTTTACCGCGTTTGGCGTCTTGAGTGCCTTTTTTTCGCTTTATGGTACTCCACTTCGAGTGACCTGACATAAATTACCTCGCTTAATCTATAAGTCTACTTAAAAAAGCAATTTTAATGAAAATTATTTACTATATTGTTATAAATAGTTTTCACTCGTGTGTATTTGTTATGCTTAATTTGCAATTTGATCTCTTTTTTAATACGACTCACCTGTACAATATATCTTTAGACTTAATAAAAAATCAATCGTTCTTCCGTTTTCACCGCTGTGCGGATGATCCAGGCGTCACGGTATTTTAAATTCAACGCCCGGTCCAGCAGGTCTTCCGCTTCTTCTCTCGTGGTACAGTTCCCAAGCCTGATTTTATAGTAGGGTGAATTAAATACTTTCACGACGTCCTGTTCGATAAAATCATCAATTGCCTGAAAGTACACGGTATCCGCCTGATAAAAGTCGGTGGTAGAGAATAGCTGAACTTTCCAACCCATTTTTTCCACCACCCGGAGTGTATCCTGTCCGATTCGATCGCTTGCTGACGGTTCTTTTATATCCGTAATTATCTCGTAAATCAGTGATCCGTCCAGGATCGGCAAAGACGGTTCATACAAATCCATGGGGTCGAAACTCTCATCCTGCTCTGCCATAGGATTCTGAGCAGAAAGAGAACTTAAGAGACATATTATCAGTAATCCAAAAAGTCGTTTTTTCATCATCATACTATTAGCTGCCTGAAATATACAAAATATTCGGCATATTTAAAAAGAGGTAATAGTTCACCACTGATTTTCACGGAGTTACACCAAAGGGACCCATTGGGACACTGAATTATCAAAATATTCTTCTCATCATTTCGAATTTCTCAGCACCAAAATTAAACAATAACCCTAGTCTCAATCGTGTTGTTTTTTCCCATAGGGATTCCTCTGGAAAAGTAATTAATTAATTGTGCTTCATCCCCGCCAGAGGCGGGGTCATCCTGATTTGTTATCTTTTTCATAGCTTTGTTTTCTACAAGAATTCTCTTTTCAACAAGAAGATCAGCTCGAAATTTGCGATCAAACACAACATTTTTATAATGAACATCTAATTCTACCTGTCTTTGGTAAGATATACCCATTAAATCAAGTTCGTAACACAAGGCATCTTCATTCACCCCGTGTAATATTTTGCAAATCCAGCAACCCATCATTTTTATCTTCTTGTTATTACACAGGGTAAACCGATTCCAGTGGCGAAGCCATCCCTTCGGGAAAAACCTGGACCAAGTTCTTTATATACTTCCCTTGCTGCTCCTATTATTTTATAGGTTAAATCTTTACCCCGTGTAATAGATTGTTCATTAATCGTCTTATTATCTTCTTTTTTACTTATTACACGGGGTGAATATAGCAACTTGATCATTTTATATCTTTTCTGTGATATT
>JAHIOG010000261.1 GCA_018895675.1 bacterium | reverse complement strand
TTTAATATCCAAGGGATTTGCCGTCCGTAAATATTCCCATCTATTGATTTTACTAAGCACTTGAAAAATAATATAAAAACAGTTTGAATCAAATAGCTACCGAATTAAAGACTGGGATATTTTCGCCGTGTCAAATGACGAAATTTATCAATGTCTGCTCGATCCTGAGCAGCTTCATTACAGGTATGCCAATCTTCGATAACCGATTGCTTTTCATCATCCCAATGGATCAACCCTTTCTCCAACCATCGGTTAATTAAACCCAACGGTTTTATAACGTTGGTTTTGAATTCCTGTTTCAAAAAGTCGATAAGATCACCATCGACGGTGGATACATCATAATGGTATGTTGCGGCGCAAGCAGCGATATACCTGTCAGTCCTGCTCAAGTTAAAGAATGCCCCACTGCTTTGATTTATAACGGTATCCGTGTCGATTAAATTACTTATTAACTTAAAATTTCTCATTACACTTTCAGATTCTTCGATAGTGGCGCCAAGAGATTTGATCTTTGACCTGAACACATTTCTCCAGGGATATTTTGTCTTAAATTTTTGCCTTCTGGTAAATTCTTCGTACACCTTCCTGATTGTGACACTCTCATACCGCTCATCGGTGAACATCTCCGGAGCAACACGAATCAGCATTAAGACACTGCAAGTATCACATAAAACAACCATTATGAATTACTATTTCGACCTGAGTTTTTTCATCTGAAACATTTCATCCCTGACGGAAACCATATCCAGATAACTTTCAATACAGAATATTTCACCCAGTTTTCGCTGAGTAAGATTTTCCACCTTATCTAACAGAATATTAAAAAACATAGGGCTTAAATTCTGATAGTTTTGAAGAAATTGGCGAACATTGTCTGTTTTACTCAATACTTCTCCGATTTTTGGAAAATTCTTCTTCAGGTTTGTATCGGCGCCACCATAAGGTAGATCAAACTCAGAATGATTATCCTTTATCCGTTTGATAATACCACAGATGGCATGATGGTTTGTCTGTGAAAATTGTTTTAGAATATTTATCTGATGTGGCGGGTCTAAATCTACGATCATCTCATATATCTGCTCAATGTAAGTCTCTGGAAATTGAGTATAGCTAGCAACAATATCGCAAAAATTCTCCTCTTCATCATCGACAAATAATTTTTTACTATCATCACGAATAGCATGGACAGATTCATGCAAAAGAGGAAATATTAAATCCAGAACGTTGGTTTTTAAATCGACAAAAACGACCCGGTGTTCAAATATTCTTGTATAAAAAGCATACAGTCGAGATACCGGAAAATCCCGAAAAATGACATGGATATCCAAATTTTCGAGAAGTCTGAATACCTCTTTGTAATCCATAGGCTTATCAGAAGATATTTCAACGGCTTTTCGCAATTTATAGGCTATTGTTTTGGCGGTTTCCGGACTTCGATTGCTAATTTTTAGAGTTGGATGAATTGTACTGGCTGATTTATCACGAAAAAGATTTTTGTACTCATTGGCAAGTTCAGCCAGCTGAACTTTGTGTTCAGGTTTGATTTTGGCTTTTCGCCTGGTTCTGTAAACAGGCATTTGAATAGCGACATCCTCACCCTTAATAAACAGATCATCCGGGGATATACCCAGAATATCACAGAGAGCAATCAGATACAATCCTTTTGGGACCTGTCCTTTAATCCAATCGTTGACTGCCTGACGGGATACTCCGATTTGTTGGGCTAATTTGGTTATAGAAAGCCCTCGTTCATCCGATTTTTTCTTGATTATTGAGCCTTCCCATTTCATAGCGTCCCCCTTTTTTAATATACTTTCATATGAAATGAATGATATGTGTAAACTAATCTTTACACATTGTGTACATAATATACAATAATGAGATATTGTTGTAAAGATTAATTTGCAGGGCTCAATCCAATAATTTATACGATGAGTTCTACTTATAGTCTGTTTTTCCGCATTTCGGACAGGGCGGTAATCTGTCAGAGTTATCATCCAATACAACAGATTGCCCACAACGTTTACACTGATACGTCCCTTTTCCGGGTTTTTCTCCTGTAATTGGCATATTAAACCTCCTTTAATATTTTTTATTTAAACTCATTCAGTATCGATGCAAAATATTTTCTGGCATCAGGATATATCCAGGCACCATTCATCTGTCCCAATCGTCCCCAATTCCAGCCTCTATAATCACCATGAAGATATAAAAAACTGTATATCAGGTTTTTGTCATATTCTTCAAAATAGAATTGATTATTTGCACTTGCTTTTTCCTCTTCTTTAATATCAGTCCTACCATATACATCTCTGACACGAAGAAGTATAACACTCCAATCTGCTTTATCTTCCAGTTGATTTTTAAAACGTATATAAATGGATGTCGTCTAGCTCTTTATAATCAATCTTTGTATTCACGGAAGGTGCAGAATCAATTATAATGGAATATTTCTTCTCGGTATCATTTCTATTTAGGACGTATTTAATCAGCTCCTCGGAAGATATAGCCCATCCCTTTTCAAAAGGTCGATCTTTTTTGATCCATAAATTTTGAATTGAATTATGACCTGCTAAAGGAATACGCTTTTCCTTTACATAGCGAATTCCATTAAAATCTTTAAATTTTTGAAATAGATATGCTGGCATAAATCACCTCGATGATATTTTATTTCTTTTCCTTCCTCACACCCTTAAAGAGTTTCTTATCGTTTTTTTGATCCATAAGCCGTTTAAACCTGTCAGGTTTATTAGATCTCGCTATCCCAGAGTTGATTTTGTCATTAAACCTAACAGGTGTACTCATTTCTACCTGCAACCGCAAAATATGAATCGTCAGGACTCTAGGCTATTGCATTACATTGAATAGGTTCTTGAGCATATAATGAACAGGTGTTTAAAAAAATAAAAAGAGATATTAAAAGGATATTTATAAATTTCCCCTTTTGCATGATATTATCCTCATTATATTT
>JAHIOG010000260.1 GCA_018895675.1 bacterium | reverse complement strand
TTATCTGATAATCTTGGGAATATTGCATCTTCATATGTTGACAATGGATATGTCTCTATAACTGATAAAGATGTCATTTTCACCTGTCTGCCGGACACTCTCAGTAACCGTGACGTAGATAAAAACATTTCAATTCTAATGTCAAACAGTACTGACGTTGCCGGCTTTCAATTTGAGCTGGTGGATTCGGCGGACATTTTTCAAGTGAGTGACGTACATAATCCATTTGGTACTGACTGGGATGTACAATTTAATGAACTCGGCAACGGGGCAGTCAGAATTTTATGTTCAAATTCATCGGGCGGACTCATTCCCGAAAATTCGGTGAATGACCTTGTATTGACGGTACAGGCTGATTCAAATGCTCAATCCGGCTCGTACCCGGTTTTTTTCGATACTGTGATCGTTTCCAATTCAAACGCCCAGGCTATATCAGCTGAGGGAATTGGATCGACAATTATTCTGGACAACACTCTGCTGACTCTGTTTGATCTATTATCACCGGAAAACGGAATGATGTTGAATTATTCCGGAAATATGGGAGACACACTTGATTTCTTGTGGGAAAAATCCAGATCACCGGATGGATTACCTGTAATATATAAGGTTTATATCGGAGCGTCCGGATATGGTCTCATTCCGGGATATTTTACTTCAGATTCCGAGGGCAGTGACACGTCTTTCACATTGGCAATACCTGAACTGGTCGAACAGCTGGAATCTATCGGAGTACAATCTTTCGATTCTGTTGGAGTCAACTGGTATGTGCTTGCCGATGATGGAAAATCCAGCCGGCGTTCCCAATCGATTTTTGATTTTGGAATTCAGATCTCTACAGGAATTGATTTATTGGATCGAACCGTCCCGGAAGATTTTTCTTTGTCTCAGAATTATCCTAATCCTTTCAATTCCATTACGACCATCGACTACGCCATTCCCAGGACAGTCCCGGTTCAGATTATCATTTATAACATATTAGGACAGGAGATTACGGTGCTTGTGAATGGGTTGCAGACGCCGGGATTCTATACCTGCCAGTGGAATGGTCGCAATCAGCAGCACGAACAGGTTGAATCCGGAATTTATCTGTATTCGATCCGGGCAGGGCATTTTTCCCGAACCGCAAAAATGATTTTATTGAAGTAAGCCGATCGAACTGATTTTACCTGTTATTTTAGATTGACTTATGCATAAACATAATATTTGATAAAATTAAGTAATTAATTTTTCACTATTCCTTTTATTTTCGGTATGTTATGATTAAATCAACAGAATCATTTATTTCAGCAAACATCTCTCCAAAAACATTACAACCGAATAGTAATAAAAATCCCTGTTTGACTTCTTCCTGAAGCCGTGTCCTTCATCCTTAGCAAGAAGGTACCATGCTTCCGTTCCGTTATCACGTATAGCTTTGAGTATCTGTTCCGCTTCGCTTGCCGGGACTCTCGGGTCATTCAAACCCTGGACAATCAGCATAGGTTTAGAGATTTTATGAGCATTAGTAGTAGGCGAGATTTTCATCAGGAATTTTCTCATTTCAGGATCGCGTTCATCACCATACTCTGGACGTCTCAAATCTTGCCGATATTCTTTTGTATTTTCCAGAAAAGTTACAAAGTTACTTATACCCACAATATCAATAGCACATCTAAGTCTGTCGTTATAATGAGTCATTGAGGAAAGCACCATATAACCGCCGTATGAGCCACCGATTACAGCAATTTTATCCTTATCAAGATCAGGTTGTGTTTCAATCCAGTCTAAAAGTGCCCCAATATCGTATACTGATTCCTCACGTTTGTAGCCATTATCCATCAGGAGGAAACTCTTTCCATAACCTGACGAACCTCGAACATTCGGGGCTATAAAAGCAATCCCCATTTCGTTAATATAATACTGCGTCATAGAGGAAAAATTCGGCTGGTACTGACCCTCAGGTCCTCCATGAATGCTGATAAGAACAGGAAAAGGTCTCTCTGCTTTTTTAGGCTTGAAAATAAAAGATGGAATCATTCTTGGTTTGCCATCTACTTCATCAAAGGTTGGGTAGTGAAACAGTTCCGGAACAACAAAATTATCAGTATCAAGACCACCTACTTCGCTGTAAGTCCATCGCACGAGTTCTTGGGTTTCAATGTTCAGAGCGTAAATATCGCCGGGAGTCTGAGGGGTATTCAAACATATCGCGAGCTTTTTTCCATCTGGTGAAAATTTTAATCCGTAAATTTGACCGATAGGAAGTTCAGGCACAGGAAGCCTTTGCTTGGTCGTATTGTCTCTGATATAGAGTTTGCTGATGCCATCTTCATTCGCTGTAAATGCCAGGAGCCGACCCGACTTTGAAAGGTCGATATCTTCAATATTCCAAGGTATATCCTTTGTCAGGTTGATAAATATTTTCTTCTTTAAACTGTAATATTTGAGCTTCATGAATTCGTTATCTTCGTCGGAAGTGATATAGACGCCCTTTCCATTTTTTGCACATAAAGCATAACCATAAGCTATCTTTTTATCAGATGGATTAATTTGAATCATCTCTTTAGTTTCAATATCTACTATGTAGTAGTAGGATTCATTTATCGAGATGTAGTTTACTACAAGGAGCTTTTTATCATCAGGTGACCAATCAACAGTTCCCCAATAACCGCCACGATCCACGAGCAGTTTATAATCTCTGGGATTTTCAATAGTTGCATAATAGATGTCTGTATCTCTACCATTCCTCATTGTACTTGAGAAGAAGAATTTATCTCCTTTATTTGACCATCCGACTCCGCCGTTTCTTGACTTGCCGTCCGAAATCATCTCATATTTGCCGGTCTTCATATCAAAAGAAAAAACCTGATAATATTCCGAACCGCCGA
>JAHIOG010000259.1 GCA_018895675.1 bacterium | reverse complement strand
CTAATAGAAAAGTGTTAAATTTGAACCCGTATTCCATTTTACGTAATGAGTTTTGCGGGAGGATATCCTGTTGATAATTCATCGGAATAGACATAGTTACAAACTGTTCCCCTGCTGGTACTGTAATGTTAACCGAATCCGGTCGATTAAATGCCCAGTCACCATCGAAGCTCATACTCATCGGTTTAAATTCGGGAATAACCAGTATCTCCAGCGAATGGTTGACGTGATGCAATTTCGTATTCAGCATCGTTGTCGCCATGCGGATATCATCAAAATCCTGCAGCAGAAAATAGGACAGATCCAGCGGATTGACGATATCGTTGATAAAATAACCATCGGCTTTGCCCCAGACAACCTGTTGTTTCCCGATCCTGAAGTCCACCCAGGAACTGTAAATGTCCAGGTACAGTTCTCTGAGATTCAGATTAGTCGGGCTTCCGGCGGCAGCATCGTTCAGAAAATCCACTGACGCATAACCATAAATATTATCGCCCCGGAGTTCGGAATTCAATCTCAGCCGATTACGCAGCAGCATCGCATCGTTGGGATCTTTAAGCCGAAATGCATCATGATTACGGAAAAATCCGTGTAATTCGACCTCGCTATAGACCGGCTCTAAAAGGATCAATACAACAAATACTATCGTAAAAAAGGCGGCGCTAATTCTCATTGCACTCTGCCCCTCTGTAAGGTTGTTGTTGTGAAAATCTGATCATTCATCTCGCTATTAAACCTGACTTCTATAATCTCGATTTTTGTTTGATGCTTTTTACTCAGATTATCCATAAATAACAGATGAGGCGTCCAGATCTTATCAACTTTTCGTATATCGGATATAGTTAGCACTTTTTGCAATTTTTTATTATTATTATAAAATTCCATTTTAGCGGTTATCCATTTATCCGGGATCACCCACGTAATTTTTTTACTGTATTGATCATCTTTATCGACCGGGACAGATTCTATTTTATAACACTCGACGCCATCGAGTATCTTCTTGCCAAGTAGTTTATGAGTGTCATCATCGATACTGCGACCGCCCATATCATCATAGGTAAAATCGGTTCCCATGAAATAATCGTTCTTGCTTTCGCCGGCAATGCGCCGGATTTTTTTCAATGCCGGCAGATACAGCCAGCGATCGTCTTCTTTCCCAACATCTACATAACTCCAAAGCAGAAGCCCAGTTCCGCGGATATCCGACGGATACTCGAAAAAGATCAACAATTTACTATCAATACCTTTTTCACCGTCATAAGATTTTTCATATCTGACAACATCACGTACCCGGGTTTTACCTTTTTTATTTATCAAGATCATTTTGGTCTTATTGTATTCCGTCTTCACTTCTCCACACTCATCCACTTTCAGCATAATATCCCTACCGCTTAATTGAGCATAAGCCGTTTGAGCGATAATAACCGTAACTAATCCAATGACGAACATTGTTCCAATACGTTTCATCTCTCACTCCTTTTAAAAATAAATTTGGGTTTGATAATAACAAGCAGCGCCGGCATTATCGTCAATGCGCCGAGTAAACACGCAGTTATCGAAAATACGATCAGAAATCCAAAGAAGTAGATCGGCATAAATCCGGATAGCAGCAATACCGTGAATCCGACGATTACCGATAAAGCATTATAAATGATTCCTTTGCCGCTGGTGGATAATGTTTTAATAACAGCTTCCGAAGCTCCTAATCCGCTCTGTACTTCAAATCTGAATCGGTATAAAAAATGAATAGTATAGTCAATTCCCACTCCTATCATAATGCTTGAAAGCATTGCCGTTGCAATGTTCAGTTCTATCCCAACATACCCCATCAGCCCGAAAACAATGATCATGGCGCCGCTTAACGGGATAATGGAAAGAATTCCGCCAACAACCGATTTGAAAATAAATGCGCAAATCAGACTCACAAGAACAATGGAAATGATCAGACTTCGCATCTGCCCGCGAACCACCATATCCACAAGCTCTCCAATGACCGCCACAATGCCGGTAATCGCCGGAAAATTTTCGTCGCCCAGATCATCACGGACATATTCCCGGGTATCCTGCAATAATTTATGCAATGACATGGAGCTGGTCTCGTTGACCCGGGCAAGTATCTGGGCTTGTTCGTAATCGTAATCCACAAATTGACTTAAGTCTTCTTCATCTCCGGAAATAGAGAAGAGTAAAAGATATTGTGCCACCGCTTCCCGCGTTTCAGGTATTACTTCGTACTCTAAACTGTCTCCATGAAAGGCTCTGTTCATCTTCTTCAATTGATCCACGATGGAAATAGTACGGGTAACAGTCGGGTCCTTTTCCAGATAATCGGTCAATCTCTCCATCCGGCATAGAAATACGGGGTCTTTAATATCTCCCTTTGCAAGAATGCTCAATTGTGCCGAACCGCCAAAATAGCGATCAATGATGTCATTACTGATACGGATTTCCGAGGTCTTTTTATAATAGTGCATGGGATTCGTATCCACGACTATCTTTGGAATTCCGGTAGCGATAATAATAATAACCAGAGCGCTTGCAATTAAATATTTCTTACGATGTCTGATAAAAAAGTTTCCCCAACGCGATAGAAATGCGTCTATCCTTCCTGAATTCCTGTTTTGTTTCAACACCATCGGATAATCCAATAATTTCAGCGCAGCGGGAACAAATGTAACACTCAGAATAAACGCCAGCGCGATACCAAAAGATGATAACAATCCGAGTTGCCGTGCAGGTGGCAGGACATGAGATTGCAAGCTTAAAAATCCAACCAGCGTGGTTACACCAGCCAAAAATACGGGTGTTTTCAAATGCAGCAAAGTGGTTTTTATAATGTCAGCCTTATTCTTCTCCTTTCGTATTTTATATTCCTCAAAATAATGCGAGATAATATGAATGCTGTAATCATTGGCAATCGCAATCAACATCACCGGCATCAGCATTGTAATAAATGTGAACTTCATATGGAGTATAGCCATGAAACCGAGTGTATTAATGATGCTCATTATAACAACTGCAAAAGGTAAAAAAGCGCCCACCCAGCTGCGAAAACAGAAAATCAATAGGAATATCATCAAAGCAATTCCGTAAGGAAACAGTGCTTTCATATCAGATTGCATCGTTTTGACAATCTCCCGTCTGGTCAATGGCAAACCAGCCAGATGAATCTCCTCAGGTCCCTCATATTTTTGTTTCAGGTTGGTAAAAGTCTGATGAATTTCTTCGTCCCTGCTATCTCCATTTCCAAGAGACAGCACCGCGATGATTGACGTGCGCTGGAAATCTTCCGAAACAATATTTCCGTATATTAAATCATTATCTGCTACCTTTTGACGAAGAATTTCTCTCTCTGCTTCAGTTTCAGGAAATTCTTCAATAAGATTCCGAACCTCAAATCCGTCCCGGGTGCCTTTAATTTCAAACGAATTGGTCAGTGACATGACCTTATCAACTACATCAAGATCCTCAATCTCATCACATAATTCCTGTATTTTTCTCAGCGTTGCTTTACTAAATATATCTTCGGATTTTAATGATAAAATTACTAATTCCGACCCTCCGAAAATATCCTCTAGATCATTAATGGAACGGATTATTTCCTGATCCTGCGGCAACATAGATTTTATATCAGGATCCATAACAATATTCGGGATGTTCCATCCCATTAAAACAGTCATTAATATACAGAACCCAATTATTGTCCTCGGATAGGACATCACAAAATCTATCCAGGATTTTATGCCTCTTCTGTTACATTTACTTGTCATAATTTACCGGTTCAAGCTTTTTTCCCCACAATATTATCATAATTGGAGGAGTCATTATAATTCCAAATAAATACGCCTTTATAAAATTCTTTTTAAATCGAAATTCGGCAATACCAGCGACCTGAAGACATATAATCAAATAAACGACAATGATAATACTCAGATTGTTAATGCAAAAACTCCCCAGCGAGTTCCACCAGGCGGAGCTGTAATCCGGCAATGATACAAACCAGTTATAGAGCTTTATTAAGCCCTTGACAATCCAATACACTACGATCATTACCGAAGGCAGAAATAGAGCTAAAGCGATTCTTTTATCCATCCAGGTTTTCATGCTGACTCCTCTTTTTCATCGATTATGGCAATTTCAAACCATTTGTCTTTCTCCATCAATCCATCCCATTCACATCCGGCATATTGATATCCAGAATAATCAGATCCGGTTCGAATTGAAGAACAGTCTCAACCGCTTTTCTGCTTTCCACAAGCGTAATAACTGCCATTTGACGTCCTTCAAAATAACATTTGACAAGTTCTAATATTTCAGGGTCATCATCAACAATAAGGATTTTTCGCACTACATATCTCCGGTTATATTCCAACGAAACAAATATACAGAAAAAATGTTTAATAAAGGAAAAACATTCTGTTATTTGATATTAGTGATCTTAATCAACTATTTTGAATTTTATCAAGTTAATTCCAAATAAGATGAAACTTTTTCCTTTCAGATGCATCTAAGTAACTGATTGAAAATTTTTGACAATGTTTCCCAAGATAGTCGATTGGCACAATTATTGTAATTTACTTTTTTGTCTATAGTTTTTTGAAACGCAGATTTAAATTAAGGTACAAATTCACAATATATCCCCTCGCCCTCCCCGGATGTGCCGTAATATCCCTCATAAATCCCCTCATTTACGTTCGGGGAGGGTAACCTCATATTTAAATTCGCACTATAAAAAAGGGTCGCATGCGACCCTTTTTTCTTGCCCTGAAATTTACATTGCCAGAGGAAAAGACGGGAGTATATCCACCGGCAGATGTTTTAACTGATCGACATAATCTGCCATTACCGGCGTCATGACACGATATTGTTCAACCAGAGACGCAGCCGCTTCGTAATCGCCGTGTGCCTGAATGACCAACAATTTTTCAGCTAAATCTTTTATAGCCTGTTCTAATTTCTGCTCATTCAGATTTAATTTTCCGTCTTCATCCTGGTAAAAAGCGCCTTTCTCCATAAAATAATTAAACTGAATCGCAACGCCACCGCCATGAGCCGAATCGATGCCAAACCGGATCGACCGATACATTCCGCCAAGATAGCTCGCTAATGCTGAATGCCGCATCGTTTTTGGGAAAACCCCCTTTTCCATCATGAAGAGAAAATTATAGATCCCCAAAACATCGGCTTTACATTCTTCAATGGTAGGATACAACTCTTTCAGTTCCAGGCTGACGGTCGTTTTTGTACTGTCCTCAAGAGTCAGCGAACCGGGCCCGAGTCCATGACTGACCTCGTGCATCAGAACATGGTTGAAATAAGCCTCAAAAGATACGTGTTTCAGCTGCCTTTCTGCCAAAATTGTATTCACGATCGGAATCCAGCATTTATCATATTTTGCCTGAGCCACATTTTTCAACATGACTTTTTTCGACCCTTTTGCTTCGCGAACCCGTTCGTCATTTGGCAAATTAAATGCAGTGGTCTGAACTCCGGCTTTTGTATCACCCGCGGAAAACAGTTCCTGGACGACCTTAATTGGTGAAGAGCTACCTCTGTTAAAGTTCTTATATTTGTCCGGAATTGGAAGATGATCTTCCATATCATTTAGATATTTCGCCACATCCGTCAGCTTTTTACTTTCTTCATGATCCACTATACAAATAAAGGCTTCATAGGCTGCCTTGTAACTGAATAGTTGATCTTCATAAACCTCATAAGGACCTATGACAACTTCCAGATCGCCGGCGAGATCCATCCAGGCCATATCACTATCAAAATAATCATCGGTAAGCAGATCCCGTGCTCGCAGTTTCAGATATTTCTCAAGCGTCGAATCCTCCGTCAGAGCAGCGGCTTCATTTAGCAAGCGACTGATTCCACTCACCAGAGCAGCATACTCTTCATAATAAGGAACCGCTTTCAATTTGCCGTTTGGCTCTCTCCGGATTACGGAAAATGGGCATTCATACGCTTCTTTTTCGGACGGATGAGTTTTTAAAAATTCCTGGAATTCTTCTTTTGTCATATCTTCAGGATAAAAACCAGCGCCTAACGGTTTCTCTTTTGTATAAATAAATGGCTTGTCCTTTTCCAGCCGATTCCAGGGACCGAACATAATGTTGTATAATTCAAGATATGTTGCATCGTTCGGATCAGAGGAACTTTGCAGCTGCTCCCGAATCTGCGGATTCTCATTGCTTACCTGAAGCAGGAATAATTCATCGATAATTCGACCGGCTTCAACCAAACGGGTCAGAACCTGTGTATCGCCTGGCTTCAAGCCTGACAGATCGCTTTTTAATTCAACCGGTGCCAGTTTCTCCAGTTCACCTTTTACGTAAATCAAATCTGCTCTCTGTTTTATCACTGTTTCTCCACAATTTATCATAATAAAAACAACAGTTAAAAAAGTTAGACAAAGGATCGGGGGATTCAACTTAAAAAAACTTATTCCCATTATTTATTTCTCCTCTTTTATTCTTGGTTTTCAGCTTTTTTTATTACGTGTTGTACATATTAGAAAATTTTATCTAATCGACAAGACTTTTTTCAACCCAAATCTGAACGAGATGCTTCAATGTTTCGACAGCCTTTTCCATTGCCTGCACCGCAATCCATTCCAGTTTGCTGTGAAAATTATGCCCGCCGGTAAAGATATTTGGTGTTAACAATCCCATGAAACAAAGTCGTGCTCCGTCGGTACCGCCACGGATCAGTTGTAATTGCGGTTCAATTCCGGCTCGTCTAACAGCTTCCAGCGCATATTCAACTGCCCTGGGATCTTCATCCAGCTTCACCCGCATATTCTTATAAGATTCTTTGATATCAAGTTCGATCTTTGCTTTCGGATGTTTTTCGGCAATCTTTTCCCGAATCGACGCAAGCCGTTGAGCTTTTTCATCCATACCGCTCTGGTCGAAATCGCGGATTAAACACTTTACACTCGCTTTTTCAATGCCGCCTTCTATTACATAGGGATGCAAATAGCCTTCCCGTTTTTCGGTTGTCTCCGGAGCCGGATCATCCTTCAATTCCTGAATAATTTCCGATACAATTCTAATCGCATTAACGAGTTTATTTTTGGCATATCCCGGATGAACATTTACGCCATGTACCGTAAATGTCGCGGCGGCAGCATTAAAGGTCTCATTTTCGATTTCTCCGACGGTCTCGCCATCCACTGTGTAGGCATAATCGGCATTGAATTTTTTAACATCGAAGTACTTGGTTCCGGCGCCGACTTCCTCATCGGGAGTAAAACCAACCCGGATGGTACCGTGTTTGATCCCGGGATTTTCTTTCAAATATTCGAGTAGTGTCATTATCTCGGCAATTCCGGCTTTATTGTCGGCGCCAAGAAGTGTTTTACCATCGGACGTAATAATATCATCTCCGATGTGCTCTTTTAATGCCGGATTTTCACTATAACGTAGAACCTGATCAGCGTCACCGGGAAGCACAATATCTGCCCCTTTGTATTTATTATGAATAACTGGTTTAACATTGGCGCCACTGACTTCGGGGGATGTGTCCACATGAGCGAGCAGTCCGATAACCGGAACTCTGGCGCAATCCTGTCTGGATAAATTCGAGGGCAGCGTCGCCATGACGTATCCATATTTATCCATTTTCACATCTTTGAGATACAAATCCTGCAGCTCTTTGACTAATATTTTGAGAAGTTCTTTTTGTTTGCCGGTACTGGGATAGCGATCTTCCACACCTTCCTGAGATTGCGTGTCAGTTTTCACATACCGGAAAAAACGGTCAATCATTGTCGATTTCATTTTTCACCCTTTACATTTTGTAGTTTTTTA
Organism: bacterium; assembly: GCA_018895675.1. Classification (GTDB taxonomy): domain Bacteria; phylum Fidelibacterota; class UBA2242; order UBA2242; family UBA2242; genus UBA9312. The sequence goes on along the minus strand of JAHIOG010000259.1, from coordinate 4,455 downwards.
ATTAATGAAGCAGTTGTTTTATTCTTGAAGAAATTCATTATTTTCACCAAATGTAAAATAGCAATTATTAAAATAAATGTGTATAATAAAAACAGGTTTGAAAAGATAATTTTAATATTTCAGATAAGAATTTAAATTAAAATCAATAACCTTAAGCCTTTGAAAAGTACAGTTATGTAATCAACAGGAGAATAACTATGAATATTGAAGAAAATGTTTCGTTAGAACAGGATCTGGAGCAGTTCCGATCTGAAAAGGAAAAAATCCATAACCTGGTCGGACAGATTGGCGGGAAAGGCTCGGTAAAGCAGGATCGGATTATCAACCTCGTCTTTTTTAGCGTCATTATTCTTCTGTTTATTTTTGATATCCTTCGCCACCTGTTTAGCATATCGGTACCGCTGCCCCCTTTATTTTTCATCGAAATAGGTATCCTTGTGGTATCCCTCAAGATTATATGGATGATCTATAAACAAACAAAAGTTGAACATTTTCAGTTCTGGATATTAAATTCCATCGAGTTTCGGCTCAACAGTGTTTCCAAACAGCTTAATGATATCGAAGAAAAACTAAATATGCAAGATTGAGCGCTTGAAGTCATTGAAAAAATTGAGGAAAACGTTATGACAAAGACAGACTTTCCGAACCTTACAATTATTAAACATCCGCTTATTCAGACGAAATTAACGATGCTCAGAGACGTAAATACCGATAATTATCTTTTCCGGTCGTTGCTGAATGAAATTGCATCACTAATGGTTTATGAAATCTTCCGGGATTTCGACACAGATGAAATTGAAGTCACTACTCCTCTTGAAAAAACTGTTGGATATCGTCTGGCAAAAGAAATCACTCTGGTTCCGATCCTGAGAGCCGGGCTTGGAATGATCGGCGGAATACAAAACCTCATTCCCCGTTCTCGTGTCGGGCATATTGGTCTTTACCGCGATAAAAATAGTCTCGAAGCAGTTGAGTACTACACTAAATTGCCTCCCAATATTGCCGATACGAAAGTCATTCTTATCGACCCGATGTTAGCTACGGGCGGCAGTACATCCAAGGCTCTGACATTTATAAAATCCAAAGGAGTCACGGATATCAGGTTTGTCTGCCTTGTCGCTGTTCCGGAAGGCATTAAAAGAATAACCGCAGATCACCCGGAAGTACCGATCTTTACTGCCGCTCTGGATCGTAAATTAAATGATCACGCCTATATCCTGCCCGGATTAGGCGACGCCGGTGATCGAATTTATGGAACGGAATAACACATCAACATAAAAGAGGTCAATATGGAAGAATCACGAATCTACATCTGTCCAAAATGCAGAAATAACGAATATGAAACCGGTGAAGTCCGTACTACCGGCAGCTTCCTGGCAAAAATTTTTGACGTACAGAATGTAAAGTTCACATCGGTCACATGTAAACGCTGCCGCTATACCGAATTATTTAAAGCCGACAGCAATATGCTGGGCAATATTTTTGATCTCTTCACGAATTGATCATGAAGAAAATATCTTTAATTTTATCATTTTCTTTAGCAACTTTATATTGTGTAGTATTTATTACGCAATGCTATCGTTCGCCTGTCAATCCAAATGAGAAATGGATAAAAGTGGCTGGCGGAATGAATTTTCCCGAAGGTCCGACATGGGATGGCAGATCAACACTATATGTCTCCAATTGCTATGGTGACTGGATTACTCGTATCCAAAATGATCGAGCGGATACATTTCTGGTCAGGTCGGGCAAGTCACCTGATTTTGGAAAAACCAATGGTCTGCTATTCAGCAACGAAACACTTTTTGCCTGTGATTTTGGGATCAATGCTATCCTGAAAATAAAAATGGACGGCTCTATAAAAATCCTGACGTCAGGCACAGATAACCAACCTTTTCATCGACCAAACGATCTGGCATTCGGACCGGATGGTTTTCTTTACATTACCGATCCTTTTCATTATGACCGCAATAATCCTGACGGTGTAGTTTACCGGATTGATCCCGTCACCGGAAACATCAAGCCTGTGATCAAAAATCTCGCCTTCCCCAATGGTCTCGCCTTTTCTGTGGACGGGAAATATCTATACATCTGCGAGTCGGCATTTCAACGGGTGCTCCGATTTCCTTTTAGTAAAACCGGAGCTATAGATAAACCGGAACTGTTTATTGAACTTCCCGGCGGAGATCCGGACGGAATTGCTTTTGATAAAAAAGGTAACCTGTACATTGCTCATTTTGGAGGGAGTTCGGTTTATATTGTTTCTCCAAAAGGGAAAGTCCTTCAGACGATTCCAACTCCCGGCAGAAAACCCGGCAATATCGAATTTGGCGGCAAGGACTTGAAAACCCTTTATCTTACTGAAGTCGAAACAAATGCCGTTTATCAATGCAATGTCAGGATACCGGGTCAACCATTATTTCATTATCATCATCGTATAACAAATTGAGTAAATAAGGAATATTATGTCTGATTATCAAAAGATCACAACTTTACAAAATGAAGTCCAGGCGCGACTGCTTGACGCAGAACTGAAAAATCGCAATATCCCCCATTTCCTGCGGAGCTATCATGACGCCGCCTATAATGGCATATACCAGCAGCAGAAAGGCTGGGGAATTATCGAAGCGCCAATCGAATATAAAGAGGAAATATTATCCATTCTTACGGATATTGAAAAGTAAACCCTTAACTAAAACCTAACCTGGATAAACCCCCAAAGGGACAGGCAGAGCTAAAAAGGAAAAGAGTTAAAAGTGAAAAATGAATAGGTTGTTCCAGTCCAGGCGATTCTGGTTGCTGGTTACTGGATACTGGTTGCTGGATAAGAAAAAAAACAATTATCAAGTAACAAGTATCTGATTTGATTTGAATAATGATCATTTATCATGCAAAAAACTTTTACAAAAAAACAAGAAAATGAATAGTAAGAGACCAAATATTCATACCGGAGAAGATATATGAAGCGTTTTGACAAAAAAGGAATGATGGTCATTCCAAACCCGATAAAAGAAAAAGCCGGGCAGCGAGCCAATGTCATCGTTCTGAAAGAATTATATTGTCCCAATGGTCACAATTTGATTAATTCCCGCTCTAAATTTAATGGTCATCCGGGAATATTGGTTAAAGTGAAACAGGCGGACAACCAGGGATTGGTGGCGCTCAGCCCGATTTACGGTGATAAATCCCGAATCGCGCTGGACATCGATCTGAAAACCGGGGACATCGCCGAACTCATCTGCCCGGAATGCGATACAACTTTACTACAATATGCGCCTTGCAGCTGCGGAGCAAATCTGGTAGCATTTTTTCTGACCAGAGATTCACATTTTAGTGATTGTGTGGGTATATGTAATCGTGTGGATTGCGTTTATTCTCATATTATCGAAAGCGGCGAAATGATGTCCGGTTCTATGCAGGATATTTTATAAATTAAAAGGATATTCCATCTCGGTTCTTCCCGGTGCCTGAAAATCATGAATACGAATTCGTCCTGTGAATGCCATGTCGCATTACCCGTCATTCCTAAACATGGAGTCCCACGCCTCCTTGGGGTCTGGATGGTCTGCCATCCCCTGGGGACGACATCCCGCCATATGTGCATTTCATCCATACCTTTACAGACATGGTGTTAAAAATGCGGGATAAAAGACATACTTTGCAAAAGAGAAAAACAGGATAAGCAATCATCTGCGCGATTCCTTAGTATTTGGTATGATTATATCGGATTAAGATGAGAATGTCAAGAGGAATATGAGAAATGTTAAATTTCGGACTCAAAATTCGGAATTGCTTACGATGTACTACCTTTACAATCAATCCAAATATAGGTATGTTTTCTCATGCTAATACACTATTTACCGCTATTCACTGATGTTTTAACGGACAAATAGGTGTTTAACACTTCCCGAACATAGTAATATCCATTTTGTTTTGATCTAATCCATAAAACAACAACAAGCAAAATGGAAATAATCATTACACTCCAATTAATCCAAAAATGAATATTTAAAATGATACTGGCAAAAATAATGCTAATTAAAATGCTTCGTGAAAAAGCATATAAGCCATTGAAATCAGTTACTTTTGTACTTGAAATTGCGTGTCGCATTGCAATAGAGAACAATTCATCATTAGATGGTTTATCATTTTCAGATTCTTTAGTCAGCATTTCTTTTACCATTGCTTGCTGGTAAAATTTGACTTTTCTAATACTATTACCAGTGAGCATTCTATCTGAAGGCTTTCCACACCATGTCCAAAACAATATACATTCCGACCAACTGGAAATAGCATTTACAACATATCCAATTACAAACGCTAACGCTAAAGCAGGAACTTGAGGAATTGTATTAATGGATATTTCGGTCAACTCGGACACCTGTTTCGGAATTATTCGGACAGTTTGAGATTGTTCTGTTTTCACTTTTTAAAATTACTCCAAAGTGTCCGAAT
>JAHIOG010000258.1 GCA_018895675.1 bacterium | reverse complement strand
TGGTTCAGGGAATAGGCTACCGGTACTTTGCGTATCGAAAAGCGAATCAGTACGGCTTATGTGGTTATGTAAAAAATTTACCCCGTGACGATGTGCAGTGTGAAGTAGAAGGCGAGGAAGGAATCGTCAGAGATTTCATTAAAGAGTTGAAAATTGGACCAGCTTTTTCACGGGTCACTAATGTACAGGTGAATATATCCGCCGACTTATATGGTTATAAATCTTTTGAGGTGAAATTTTGAATAATTTGCTTCGGATTGGAATGGCGCAACTTAATCCCGTACTCGGGGACATAAAAGGCAATGTCCGCAAAATAGCGGATATAATAAAACAGGCTATCGATGAAAAAATCGAATTACTTGTTTTTCCGGAACTGACGATTACCGGGTATTCACCGCAGGATCTGTTATTCAATTCCCGTTTTATTGATAAAAATCTTCAAGCCTTGAATGAAATTCTCAGCCATGTGCCGGAAAGATTAATAGCTGTTGTTGGATTTATTGACCGTATCAGTGATGATGTTTACAACGGAGCCGCCGTGATTCAGAACGGAAAAATTATTGATAAACGATTTAAAACGCTGCTTCCCAATTACGATGTCTTCGACGAAAAACGTTATTTTACATCGGCTTTCGTGAATCATCCCATTCCTGTTTCAGTGAACGGGAAGGAATTTTTATTAGGCGTGGAAATTTGTGAAGATTTGTGGGATGCAAATTCCAACGTAAAAATCACGGAAGAACTGGCAAAGCAGGGCGCAAACCTGATTCTGAATTTATCGGCGTCACCCTTTGAGCATAATAAGCGGAATGTGCGCGGACAACAGATATTCGATAAGATCCAAAAAATCAAAACGCCATTTGTTCTCGTGAATCAGATCGGCGGACAGGATGAATTTGTATTTGACGGAAATTCGCTCGCGCTGGATTGTTCCGGTTCAGTGATTGGCTGGGGGCGGGAATTCGTAGAATCTTTGACATCTTTCGATCTTGATATTAAGTCGGGAAAGGGATCGCCGGTGGAATTGCCGTCTATCCGGAAGGAAGAGAGTATTTTCCAGGCGCTGGCGCTTGGTGTCAGGGATTATTTTCGAAAAACCGGGTGTAACAAAGCCGTCATAGGATTAAGCGGGGGAATTGATTCGGCGCTGGTCGTGTGTATCGCCGCTTTTGCTCTTGGCGCGGAAAATGTGACCTGTGTTGCCATGCCGGGTCAGTACACGGCAGATATGAGCAACCTGGATGCAAAATTGCTGGTGAAAAATCTCGGAGTAAAGTGCTTGGAAGTTCCAATTAACAGAATTGCTGAAACGTACAATATGGAGTTGCAAGATATTTTCAAAGATACACAATTTGATATTACCGAAGAGAATATTCAGTCCAGAATACGTGGAAATATTTTAATGGCTATTGCCAATAAATTTGGTTACTATGTATTGTCCACCGGCAACAAAACAGAATTGGCGCTTGGATATTGCACAATGTATGGAGATATGGCGGGAGCGTTAGCGGTTATCTCGGATTTGAGTAAACTCGAAGTTTATGCCGTGGCGCGTTATGTGAACGAGAATAACGGGAAACAAGTCATCCCGGAGCGGATATTCCAACGTCCGCCAAGCGCCGAACTGGCGGAAGCGCAGGTTGATCCCTTCGATTATGAAATCGTAAGCCCGCTCGTTGATTTGATTATTAACGATCAGAAATCGTCCGATGAACTCATCAAAATGGGATATGATCGAAACCTGGTTAAAGATATCATGAATAAGATCAGACTGTCTGAATACAAAAGACGACAGGCGGCGCCGGGTCTGAAAGTAACCGGCAAAGCCTTTGGAGTTGGTCGAAGATTTCCAATAATTAACCATTTTAGAGAATAATGCGACAATCATTCAGAATTACCTTATCTGTTATTACTTTACTCGTTATCGGCAATATTCTTCTTGCAAAACAGGAAAAAGTAATAGACGGAAATATTTGGAATCGCATGAAAAAAGAAAATAAGCTCTACTATGTGACGGGCTACTTAAATGGACTTGAAAAAGCGGAAAAAATTATTGATATTAATGTCAGAACCCAGAAGAAGAATGAATTTGCCTTTACTGAGCCCTTTTTATGTTAGCCAAATGCGAAAGAATATCCGGGATTATATTCCCCAGGAAGATAACCGTATCTATTTGATTATTGAATTGCTTGATGCGTTTTATGCCGATTCTCATAATATTAAAATTTCGTTCGAAGCAGCTCTGCGCATTACACTGGCACGGCATTTGGGCGATGTTGAAAAAAGTGATTTTTGGTTAAATGAAGCCAGAAGGCGAGCGGGTAATAAAAATTGATAAAAATGGGAAAAACGTTTATGGATAATCAATCACAAAACGAAGAAATTAATCTTTCGACACATTTTTACGGATATTTGCTGACGATTGCAATAGCCGGATTCGGTCTGTTTATGATTTCTGTGGAGCCAAACATCCTCAGACAATTCCGGTTCTGGATTTCGCCACAAACATTTGACAATCTGATACTCACCTGGTTTGCTTTGAGCGTCGTCACTGCTTTATTGATATTTTTTATCGGGATTCTGCTTCAATTTTTTAGAAGAGATAACCGCCTGTCTTTTTATTTTTGGTATCATGTCATTTTAAGCTCAAGTCTTCTGTTTGCCACTATTTTCTTCCAGCTCTGGCATGGAAACAGTGAAACGCTTTTATTATCGTGGATTGCAATTCTGATCTTAACAAATATCATAACCTTTAGCGTCACTGCGGT
>JAHIOG010000257.1 GCA_018895675.1 bacterium | reverse complement strand
GTGTTGTAAGGATAAACCCTAACATCAAAAAGTTTTAAACCTGTTTTTATTATCCTTGATGTGCCCGGACATATAACTGCCCGCAAGCCGCTGATATATCCTGACCTTTACTTCTTCTGACAGTGATCGCGAAGGGCGCGCAGTACAAATGTTTTAGAAATTGTTCCAACTTATCTTCTGACGGAGATTTGTAGGGCAGGAATTCATTCTGATTAAATGGTATTACATTCACCTTGCAGGGAATCTGCCCCAGCATTTTTATTAATCGCCTGGCGTCCTGTTCGGAGTCGTTAAAATCATTAATCAAAATGTATTCAAACGTTACCCGGCGTCTCGATCTTTTCGTATAATACCGAACAGCTGATAATAGATCCTGAAGAGGATATTTTTTATTGATAGGAACCAGTTCATCACGTTGTGTATCCGTAGTGGCATTCAGAGAAATCGCTAATTTGAAGCGATGTCCTTCATCGGCATAGCGGTAGATCTCCGGTACTATACCAGCCGTGGAAATGATGATCCGGCGGGCAGCGATTTCAGGACCTATTTCGCTGTTCAAAATCGACGCCGCCTTAATCACATTATCATAATTCAGAAAAGGCTCTCCCATACCCATGAAAACTATATTGGTAACTACCGATTGCCGATCCCGTTGAATGAATAATAACTGGTCGATAATCTCACCGGTCGTCAGATGCCGCTTAAAACCCATAATCCCGGTTGCGCAACAGGGACAGGCGATGGGACATCCCACCATGGTTGACAGGCAAACCGTTGTGCGCTTTCCTTCTACCATATAGACGGCTTCGACCGCCTGTTCATCGGGTAATCGGAAAAGATATTTGACGCTTTGATCGATTTTCGACAGAATTCTCCTTGAAATTCCGAGCAGGGACAGCGTGGCAAGTTTTGATAATTTGATCCGTAAATCTTTTGATAGATCGGACATTTCCTCAAATGAACGGGCGTTTTTCTTATACATCCAGTGATAAATTTGTTTTGCCCGGAAAGGCTTTTCACCAATTTCGGAAACCCAATGCTCCAATTCCGGTAATGTTAATCCTTTTATGTTCGTCATATTCACTCTAATACATTTTTTTCAAATCGTATTCAAATTAATTCATTTCGCTATCAATTTAAAAGAAATAAAGCAGCCATAGTTTCTTATTAGTCACTTTCTTGTTTTTTTATTATCCAGTGACCAGCAACCAGTATCCAGCAACCAGTAACCAGTATCCAGCAACCAGTGACCAGTATCCAGCAACCAGTAACCAGCAACCAGTGACCAGCAACCAGTGACCAGTAACCAGTGACCAGCAACCAGCAACCAGCAACCAGCAACCAGTGACCAGCAACCAGCAACCAGCAACCAGAATTACCTGTTTTTCTTTATCGACATTGACATTGATAACGACTCCCAATAAATTAACAGCCGAATGAATATACTAAAACGCCTCGGACCTCTTTTTATTTTCTTAATATTCTCAATCCTTCGGGGACAAGGTTTTTCCGTCGTGCATGAATATCCATCCGGGCAGGGATTGCTCAATGTTCTTGTTGAGACAGATTCCAGCCAGGTTGTCCCCGTGACCTTTATTTATTCAGAATCGTTTAGCGGCATACAGTTAGGCGCTCCGTCAATAAAATTAACAGACTCGCAGGTTTTATCTATTTCTCAGAAGAACCGGCTGCTTGGGGTGTTGGCGCCGGGGAAATTGCCCGCTAATCCTACTGAGCCGCAGAAATTAGAATTTAGCGTTTATACTCAGGCAGATCACCCGCGTTTTAAAATTGAAGACAAGGTCATTAACACCGGTAAACTTCCCCTGTTTTTAATATCAGACGCCAAACATGCTCCTATCCAAATATCTCCCAACGGAAACCGGCTGAAATTTTTTGATAATCACGGGAGATTTCTCCGGGAAAAACGGTTTTCCCAGAATGTCCCGCATAATTATGAACCGCCAACCGGTCTGTTCAACGACGAAGGCAATCGCTTTATCTTTTATACACGTATATTTGATATGGAAAACGATCAAATGTTGCCCGTTCTTTATATGCTTTCTCTCATTGGCGAAGAGATCTGGAAATATCAACTTATCCTCAATCGTCTGGATGCGATCACAATCTCCCGGACAGGCAATCATGTGGCAGTATCAGGTCAGACGCTAAACCCGGCGAAACCACAGGCGCTTTATCAGACTATTGTTTTCGACAGCTGCGGCGCTATCAGAAGCAGTTTCCCATATCGAGCCACTCAAATAGCATTTAATCCGACTGAAACCAGCCTGCTAATCC
>JAHIOG010000256.1 GCA_018895675.1 bacterium | reverse complement strand
CACCCCCTAAGGGGAACTGTTCTATTTTTTATTTCCATACCACTCAATTGTCTTTTTTAACCCCACTTCAAAACTAGTTCTGGACTTAAAACCAAACTCATTCTTTGCCTTAGAGGTATCCAACATTCTTCTTGGCTGTCCGTCTGGTTTTGAAGTATCCCAGATGACTTTCCCCTTAAAACCTGTCAGCTTCACGATGAGATTAACTAAATCCTTAATTGTTTTTTCGAATCCTGCTCCAATATTAACAGGATCACTTTTGTTATATTTTTCAGCAGCCAATAGAATTCCTTCGGCTGCATCTTCTACGTAAATAAATTCCCGGGAGGGTTTACCTGTTCCCCAAACAGTGATGGAAGGTTGAGGTTTAGGTTGAGTGGTTTGCGGTAGGTTTAGGTCGAGGTTAAGGTCAAGTAAAGATTTATTTTTATTAACCTCAGTCTGAGCCTTAACCTTAGTCTGTTCCATAGCATCTACACACTTTTTAATTAATGCCGGGATCACATGTGAAGATTTGGGATCAAAGTTATCCCGAGGGCCATAGAGATTTACCGGAAGAAGAAATATAGAATTGAAGCCATACTGCTGGCGATAGGCTTGAGATTGTACCAGCATCATCTTCTTTGCCAACCCATACGGAGCATTCGTCTCTTCAGGGTAACCGTTCCAGATGTTTTCTTCTTTGAAAGGAACCGGTGTGAATTTTGGGTAGGCACAGATAGTGCCAAGCGCTACGAACTTTTCTATTTTATTTATATACGCCTCATGTAGCAGCTGAATTCCCATTATCGCATTTTCATAAAAGAACTTTCCAGGGTTTTCTCGATTTGCTCCAATGCCACCAACTACCGCAGCTAAGTGAATGACGATGTCCGGTTTTTGCTCCTGATACATTCGTTTTATATCCGGAAGCCTGGTAAGGTTATATTCCGGTAGATCGGCTATGGCGATATTTTTACAGCCACGTTTTTGTAACTTTTCTAATATATACGATCCCAGGAAGCCTTTGCCGCCGGTTACGGTGATTCGTCTGTTTTCCCAGAAGTTCATATATTCAATTCCTGTAATAATTTATTTTTTAAATACATCGTGGGAAATAGTGGGCAGTATTCAGTGGGCAGTGGGCAGTGGGCAGTAGGCAGTGGGCAGTGGGCAGTTGGCAATAGGATCATGATTTGCTTCGGTATTTTTTAGGATTTACTATCATATGATTTAATAACCGTCCTACTTCTTCAGATTTTTCGATTAAGTTTTTATGCAATTCTTTAGAAATATAATTGCATTCGAGTAAAAAATCTATCCAGACTTGAGTTTCACTGTTTTCCATGTCAGCATCAGATACTTTTGAAATAAAATGTGCTTCATATTGTCTTTTTCGATAACCTTCGGCAAGATTAGAACATACTGATCGAGAAGATCTTCTGATTTGATCTGTTAGAGAGTACTTCTCATCAGTAGGGAAATTTTTACTAATCTGAAATATTTCCATTGCAAGTTCAAACGCTTTTTTATATGCTAATAAATCTTTGAAACTCTTCATCATATTTTTACTGTTTACTGCCAACTGCCTATTGCCAACTTCTCAAAATCCTCTTTTAAGAACTTTTTCGTAATCTTTTCTTGCCATCATACGGGCTAATTCTTCGAATTTCACTTTGGGTTGCCAGCCGAGTTTTTCTTTGGCTTTTGAGTAATCACCAATTAATAGATCAACTTCCGTGGGGCGGAAATAGCGGGGATTAATTTCGATGAGTGTTTTCCCGGTTTTTTTCTCAATACCCTTTTCACTTTCGTTTTTGCCGTGCCAATCCAGTTCCATATCAAGTTCTGAGAAAGCAACTTCACAAAATTCACGGACGGTATGTGTTTCGCCGGTAGCCATAACGTAATCATCTGGTACGTCTTGCTGTAACATCATCCACATTCCCTCGCAATATTCCGGAGCGTAACCCCAGTCACGTTTTGCATTAAGATTTCCTAAAAAAAGTTTCTCTTGTAATCCGGCTTTTATGCGGGCGGCGGCGCGGGTTATTTTGCGCGTTACGAAGGTTTCTCCTCTACGAGGTGATTCATGGTTAAATAGAATACCGTTACATGCAAAAAGGTCATAGGCTTCCCGGTAATTCTTAATAATCCAATAGGCATAGAGTTTGGCAACCCCATAAGGTGATCGAGGATAAAAGGGTGTGTTTTCTGTCTGAGGAATTTCCTGGGCTTTGCCAAATAGTTCGCTGGTGGATGCCTGGTAGAATTTTGTTTTTAATCCAACTTCTTTTATCGCATCTAAAAATCGGAGTACTCCAACGCCATCGACTTCTGCAGTATATTCAGGAACTTCGAAGGATACCTGAACATGGCTCTGTGCTGCGAGATTGTGT
>JAHIOG010000255.1 GCA_018895675.1 bacterium | reverse complement strand
TTTCAATACCGTCTGGTATAAATATACGTCCAATATTTTCTTTTCCCTTGAATTTCCGCTCTTTCCGGGAATATATTTTGGGCAATTGGATTAGTGAGGGATTATGATCAAGTCAATTATCAAATGGTACACATCAACATCACTGCTGACTCGCCTGTTATCCGGATTTATCCTCGGATCAATAACCGGCGGAATATTGTGGTATATTTCCATCAGGACGGGCAGACCCGTCGCGGAATCCGTGACGCCCTATGTTTCTCCGTTCGGATCGGTGTTAATCGGCATGTTAAAGATGATCGTTATTCCCGTAATTTTCTTTTCCCTGATTACAGGCGCGGCTTCCCTGCCGATCAAACGCTTTGGCAGGATCGGTTTGAAAGTGATCGGATGGTATCTGTTCTGTTCATTCCTGGCAGCATCCCTGGGCGCATTACTTGCTCTGGTCATAAATCCAGGCTCCGGCGCAAATCTCGAAGGCTGGCAAAAAATGGTCGCCACTCTCGGCGCCCAGGCTAATGAATATGCCGCCGCCCCAACACCGGGCGGATTTATCTCCATTCTGTTAAATATGTTTGTAAATCCCTTTGAAGCGCTGGCAAGCAATAATTTCCTCGCTATCATAACTTTTTCCATACTGTTCGGACTCGCTATACGAATTATTTTAGAATCATCCCGGGACAAGAACCGCATCGATATTCTGAATCAGCTCGTTCAACTGATCGAAGCAGCCCGGGACGTCATCTTTAAAATGGTCGATTGGATCCTCGAATATTCTCCCATCGGCGTACTGGCATTGTCGATCACCAACTTTGGACTTTACGGACCGAATATTGTCGGACCTTATATTAGCGTAACTCTCGGAGTGATCGGCGGTATTCTGATGATGGTGTTTGTTATTTATCCGATTTTATTATTTGCAGTCACGCGGCAAAATCCATACAGGATTATGAAAGGAATGGACGAAGCCATGATTACCGCCTTCATTACCCGGAGCAGCGCCGCTACTCTGCCGGTTTCTCTGCATACCGTCCAGGAAAAATTGAAAGTCCGCAGTGAACTGGCGAGTTTCTCTCTGCCACTCGGCGCTACGATCAATATGGATGGCGTTTGCGTGCATCTTCCCATGTTCGCGGTGCTGGCTGCCAATATGTTTCACATTCCGTTATCTCTACCGGGATTAATTGTATTAGTAATAACGACTGTTCTGGCTTCCATCGGCGCAGGCGGCGTTCCCGGCGGCAGTATTATGCTGTTATTCATAATTCTTCAAACGATGGGCCTGGACAGCACTCAGATAGCAGTTATCGTGGCTCTGGCTATGGGTATCAATCCGATTCTGGATATGTTTGAAACTGCGAATAATGTTACCGGCGATATGGTCTGCACCTATGCGGTTGCCAGTAATGAAAAATTAATCGACTAACGTTGAACTTTGCGAAAGTGTAACCTGTCCTGCTGTGGCGGGAAACTATGATTCTTTCGATTAAAAGCTGCAGGCATTGGATTTAAAATATTAATTAATAGAGGGATAAGACGATATGAATAGATAAATTAAAAAATGGTTATAATATTCATATGGATTAATTACAGGTTAACATAGGTTATTGAGATAAATTTATTTTTATGTCAAATACGGCCTTTTTAAAAATGTGGTTGCACTCTTAAGAAGGTTTTAGTAATTTAACCCGAAATGGTTAATAAATTTACAATGCTAGCAGTGAATCCGAATGCGTAGCAGTCTGCTATTTTTTTTAAAGACGAGAATGATGAGAATGCCGGTGAGGAGCATAAAAGGATAAAATGGATTTAATCAAAGAATTCTCCGATGCTTGCGTCGGGGTAGTTCATTAAACCTGCAATTATCCAATGATTAAAATACACATATTGAGTTACTTCACAGGATAAAGAATTATGAGAAATATTCAGCGCTTGATAATATTTTTGTTTTTGATTTCTCTCTGTAACGCTCAGACCAGAGTCGCTGTCATTGACTTTGAGGCGAAAGGTGTATCAGAAATAGAAGTAAGCGCTCTGACAGACCGACTGAGAGATGAATTGTTTAAAACCGGGCAATATAAAGTCATGGAACGAGCTATGATGGAAGAAATTCTCAAGGAACAAGGATTTCAGTTATCCGGCTGTACTTCTGATGAATGTGTGATTGAAATAGGGAAATTAATCGGCGTTGAACAGATCATCGGAGGAAGTATAAGTAAAGTGGGAAATGTGTTTTCAGTCTCTTCAAGAATGATTAGTGTGGAAACCAGCGAAGTTTCTCGGGTTGCAAATTACGATTTTACCGGAGATATAGGAACCCTGCTAACACAGGGTATGAAAAATGCTGCAATTCAATTAGCAACCGGGAAAGCGATTGAGAGCGAACAAGTAATAAAAATAGGCGAAGGAACCGGAATTTTATATATCACCTCTGAACCATCTGGTTCGGAAGTCTGGGTAGATGATAAAAAAGTAGAAGGAACTACTCCATTAATTGCTGAAAATCAACCGGAAGGAAAACATAAAATCTATTTCTGCAAGGGTGATTATACAGGTGAAGTAGAAGTGGATCTGCAAAAAGATGACTTAAAAAAGGTGAATGCAATTCTTCAACTTGGTTATGGTAATCTGAAAGTAATTACACAACCCTTTGAAGCCATTGTTACTATTGACGGTGAACCTGCCGGAAAATCACCTCTTATTTTGAAAGATCTTAAAGCAGGCACATATAAGTTATCCATTTATAAGGACGGGTATTCACCTTTATCTACTGAAATTTTTGTAAAAGCCAATCAAACCGTTGAATTCAAAGAAGCTCTGCAAAAACTTGCAACTGTTAAAATTATGAGCTTTCCTGAAAATGCTACGGTTATATTTGACGGAGAAGTAATTGGATCAACCCCTTTAACCAGGGAAACCGATTCCGGTATCCATATACTTAGTATCAGTAAGACGGGTTATTATACCAACGAATTAGATGTTGAATTGAAACCTGATGAGAAGAAAGAACTGCAAATCAAATTGGAAAAACATAAAGGTGTATTAAATATCACCTCAAAACCCTCTGGTGCAGTTGTATCAATAAATGGAGAGACCAGAGGAAAAACACCCATTACTCTGGATAATCTTCATATTGGTAATTATCAGATCAAAATTGAAAAATCCGACTATGTTACCTTAGAGAAAAATGTCACGATAGAAGTTGATTCCATTAAAAGCATCCATGCAGACCTCTTTAAAAAACCTTCGTTTTTCACATTGAACAGCGATCCTTCCGGTGCAGAAATATTTATTGATGGAAAGAATATCGGGAAATCACCTGTAAGCAAGCAAATTGCTCCGGGTAGTCATCACGTGACAGTTAAAATGGCAGAGTATTACACTAAAGAATTAGACATTGAATTGAAGCCTGATGAGAAGAAAGAACTT
>JAHIOG010000254.1 GCA_018895675.1 bacterium | reverse complement strand
GACATTTTAAAATTATTTTAGGGACATATCAATATTTTTTATTTTGCGTCAGTTGAACAATTTCCTCTTCTGTCATCATATTAATTGAAACTTGCGAAATTTTGGCGATGGTTCGTAATGGCAATGTCAATTCATAGTCAATCGACTGGGATCCTTTCGATAGAAACATTGTGATCGTCCAGGGACCGGCGGCGATATTAAACATAGGATTGAATCGTTTAACTTGATCAAGCGATGCAGGCGAATCGATTAGTCTCATTAGGGTTTGTCCATTCTCATCGATTAAGAAAATAACCGGAAAATACCGATACTCTCCGTATGCCACTTTTTTCACAAATTGGGACGTAAAAACATAATCATTCCCGGAAAAAGAGTACTCTATATAATCCTTCCCCTCATTCTTGTTTTTATACTTAAGGGTTTCCATAATTTCCTGAAGAATAGAGATCCGCATCTGATAATCAACCTTAAAAGATAAAAATACATCGATTTTTTCGACTACCGGACGGGTCTCTTGCTCTATTGGAGATGATTCGGTCATCTTTGAATCCAAAATCTCATCAAGCGCAGCATTGACGACCATTATTAACTGTGTAAGATCAGATGATTTTTCTCTGACCGTTTTGTTCGCCAGCGTTTCCCAGCTGCCAAGGTCGGTTAGTTGCAGTTCAACGATAAATTCACCCTTTTTCCGCTGATATGCGCCAGACAATACCAGATTTCTGATCTCTCTGAATCGCGCATCACTGCGAATTTTTGAAAGCGCTTTGTCTAATTTCTCAGTTTTATACACATGGACATTTGGATTCATTTTATAGTGGTCAATAATAAAATCAACGAACCCCTCTTTCAGCCAATTTATTTCTGCATCGTTATACAAATTATCAAAAGACATCACCCACATATTAACCTGCGCGATTAAACCTGAACCGGATAACATAAAAATTACAAGCAAAAACGTAATAAATAGCTTCCTTTTCTTGCGTTATTCACCGTCGATCCTGCAAATTATTGTGAAGATTTGTAAAAGTATATTCAATTCTCTTGTTGTCTGTTCATACACATTAATTATTTATTAACGGGTTAAGTTCATTATATTTTAGTACGAAATCAAGCATTTTTCGTTATATCACTCGATAGATTGATATAATTGATTGTAATCACAAATGACGAAAACATCCCACTCGCTTTATGGTGCACCTTAAGATGGAATTTATTAAATTGGGGCTCGTAAAAATGGAAAGGCAGAAAATGACTCAGGACAGTGACAACAAAAACAATGAAACCACTAATATTTCCCGCCCATTGAATTTTATTCACCAGATTATCGAAGATGATAATGCAAGCGGTAAATTCAAAAAACGTGTTCACACGCGCTTCCCCCCGGAACCTAACGGCTATCTGCATATTGGTCATGCCAAGGCGATCTGCCTGAATTTCGGTACTGCCGAAAAATATAACGGCTTATGTAATCTTCGTTTTGACGATACAAATCCGACCAAAGAAGAAGAGGAATACGTCAATTCGATTATTGAAGATGTTAAATGGCTGGGTTTTGACTGGGATGACCGGCTATATTATGCTTCCGATTATTTCGATCAATTTTATGCATACGCCATCGATTTGATAAAAAAAGGCAAAGCCTATGTCTGCGATCTGACGGCAGAACAAATCCGGCAGACCCGCGGTTCACTGACGGAAGCCGGCAAAGAAAGTCCCTATCGAAATCGTAGCGTCGAAGAAAACCTTGATCTCTTTGAACGTATGCGGAAAGGCGAATTTCCCGATGGATCATGCACACTACGCGCTAAAATCGATATGGCGTCACCCAACCTCAATATGCGCGACCCGGTCATGTACCGCATTCTGCACGCCTCTCATCATCGCACCGGCGATAAATGGTGTATTTACCCAATGTATGACTGGGCTCACGGTCTGGAAGATTCCATTGAGCGGATTACCCATTCCGTTTGTACTCTTGAGTTTGAGGATCATCGCCCCTTATACGATTGGTTTCTCGATGAATTGGGCGCTTATCATCCACAGCAAATCGAATTCGCCCGGTTGAACCTCACATATACAATTATGAGCAAACGGAAATTACTTGAACTTGTTCAGGAAAAATTTGTAAGCGGCTGGGATGATCCGAGAATGCCCACGATTTCCGGAATGAATCGTCGTGGCTTTACACCGCAGTCTATTCGCGACTTCGCTGACCGTATCGGCGTCGCAAAACGTGACAGCACTGTTGACGTTGCCTTGCTGGAATTCAGCGCCCGGGAAGATCTGAATAAACATGCTCTCCGCTTTATGGGAGTATTGAATCCGCTGAAAGTGGTTATCGACAATTATCCCGATGACCAGGAAGAAGAACTGGACGCGATCAATAATCCCGAGGATGAAAGCGCCGGGATCCGCAAAATACTGTTTTCTAAGGTGATCTATATTGAAAAAACCGATTTCACAGAAGATCCACCGAAGAAATACTTCCGCCTCGCCCCGGGCAGAGAAGTTCGTCTGCGCTATGCCTATTTCGTCACGTGTACCAATATAGTCAAAGACATCAATGAAAATGTGGTTGAAGTACATTGCACTTACGATCCGGCGACACGCGGCGGGGATTCTCCCGATGGCAGAAAAGTGCGGGGCACGATTCACTGGGTATCCGCCAAACACGCCATTACTGCCGAAGTCCGACTTTATGACCGCCTGTTTACGGTTCCGAATCCTTTGGGCGATAAGGCTGGCAGCGATTATAAAGAATTCATCAATCCCGATTCTTTGAAGGTTCTGCATAACTGTCTGATCGAACCAAACCTGAAATACGCTAAATTGGGATTGCGTTTCCAGTTTGAGAGATTGGGCTATTTCTGTATAGATCCTGATACAACTGACGATAATCTCGTCATCAACAGGACCGTCACTCTGCGGGATACCTGGGCGAAGATCGCTAAAAAGCGCTGACTTAAGATCAATTCCGTCTCAACGCAGGTGCGTTGAGACAAAAGGAAAACAAAACCGAATTACACCTGTCAGGTTTATTAGATCCTTCCAAATTCAGATAAGATTAACTGATTAAACCTGACAGGTGTAGTAAGGTGTTGGTATATCCTTATTTGAAAACAAGGCATTTTTTAACTCAATGTAGTTGTTTGATATTATTACAGTTGTACCATGAAAGAAACCTTCCGAAGGCTTACAGCCTTTCGGAAGGATAAATGACGGAACTTTCAATCTAATCTATCGGGGCTTTTTCAATATATCATGAGTTCCAACCTTTCTCAATAGTACAAGATCCCCTGATTTTGAGTAGGTTATTCGATAATTACTTGATACACGAATTTCATATATATTGCTCTGACCAGCCATTTTCTTATTGTACAGCGACGGATGTAATGGATTTTCCTGGAAAAGTCTTAAAGCCTTCTTTACCCGTAATTTTACATCCGGGTCAAGTTTTTTGTAGAGTTTTATGAAAGTGTGAGTAGCTTCAATATTCATTACCCATCCATTTCCTGAAAAAGATTATTAAGATCTTTTGATTTTGTAATTCTTCCCTCTTTAATATCTTTTTCTGCCTCCTGCTCATCAACCTGCCATTCTTTGGTATAAAAATATGCCTGATCTTTCGGGATTAATATTTTTGGTTCAAGAATAATTCTGTTGTCTTCCGTATATATATCCAGATAGTCATCCTGTTTCAAACCAAGACTAATTACAATTTCTTTCGGTAACGCAATCTGATTACTTTTTCCTAATTTCCTAAGCATAACACACCTCCAGTATATTCATATATTAATATATTCATATTTTATATTTGTTACAAGTAGAAAAACCGCTTTGTGAATTCGTATAGTTCTGCTACAAGCTCATTCCTGCCTGGCGCCCGCCTGCCGTCGGGCAGGGCAGACAGGCATAGCAGATGAATATAAAACCGTCATGAGTAAGTTCATGACGGAACTTTCAATTACTCCAAAACCCATTTCCGCCGCAGCGTAGCAAAGGCTAAATGGGTTTCCAACTACGAAGCACAACCCAATAGCCGGAAAAAGTAAAACCGGATTATACTTAGTGTCTGGACGAAAAGAAATAACTTCTTAAATAATATTAGGATAGAGTGAAAATATCAGTTAAAAAACATTGAAATATACCAAAAAGTATCTAAATTTGAGTGATATTCGATATACATTATACTTAAAAAGGTCAGGATTAACACAGATGCGTAAAAGATTCGAGATTCAATTAGAACTTGGAGCAACACCGATTGAAGAGATCGAAATTCCTGCCCGGAGTCGGGATGAGTTGCCACCGGTGATGCGTGCTTTAAAGTACATTTACACTACTCCAGCAATACACAGAGAAGTTTTTCAGGTTCTTGAGCAACACATTAAAATGTTCAAGATGGGATGTCTTGGGATGAGTTTGTGGGAGATAATGGTATTAGGTGTTGTACGATTAACCCTTGATATTGATTATGATCGATTAGAGCATATAGCAAACTACGATCTTTTAGTTCGTCAATTTTTAGGTGTAGACAGTTACGCCAGGGAGCCCAAAAAGTATCAGTTGCAGACATTAAAAGACAATGTGGGATTATTGACGGAAGAGCTTTTGGTAGAGATAAACCGTATTGTTGTTAAGACCGGACATAAAATAACCTGTAAAAAAAAAGATGATGTGCTCTGGGTGAAGGTTGATACGTTTCCGGTACAGTCGAATGTTCATTTTCCCACAGACGTCAGTTTGTTGTGGGATTCTGCCCGTAAGAGCATCAAGACAATATTACGTTTGGTTGAAGATACAGACCTGCCTGTGCCCTGGCAGACAGGGATTGCTGGTTGGCGTAAGGGAGCATACTGGATAGCGTCATGTGAAGAATGCGTTTATTGGCGTGAGCAAATTGATGGGCAAGGGCGGTAAGAATAAGAAGAGTCGTTTTAAGACAAAGGTGCGAGAATATTTGAATGTTGTGAAGGAATTGAGCCAAAAGATTGATGCGACTTTACCTGAGATTAAGCAGTCGGTTTCAGTGGATGACATTGTCAGGATTGTCTATCTGCTTGAGTTAGAGTATTACAAAGAGATGTTAGATAAACATACCTGTCTGCGTGCGGCGCACAGGCAGATTGATTTGGTTGAACGTCGTATTCTAAAAGAAGAGAAGATTCCCCATTCAGAGAAGGTATTTTCAATCTTTGAACCCTATACGGAATGGATACAAAAGGGAAAAGCAGGGAATAAAGTCGAGCTTGGTTTAAATGTTTTAGTGGCGACGGATCAGCATGGTTTTTGTTTATATCACCATGTTTGTGAACATGAGTCCGGCGGCTGCCGGATGCCCACGGTAGAGAAGATAATGTCGGATTACCATAGAAAACTGGGAAGTGTGAGTTTTAATAGGGGTTTCTGGAGTCGGGAGAATCATGACGGGCTAAAGGAGATGATTCCAAAAGTGATATTGCCAAAGAAGGGAAGATTAAATCGTGAAGAATATGACCGTGAACATGAGAAAACCTTTGTGGCACTTCGTCATAAACATGCGGCAGTTGAATCTGATATCAACTCCCTGGATCATCATGGATTATCCCATAGGGACTCCTCGGAGGAGCGGTGTCCTGATAGAGGACCTCTTCATTTCAAGAGTTATGTTGCTTTAGGAGTATTGGCTTATGTCGTAGACATCTCTTCGAGATAATCTTCATCGTTTGGGAAATGTATTAATGACTCCTGAGCGGAAGAAGTTAAAAAAACGTCCGGCGGTTGCCGGAGCGGTTAGTTCAGCCTTTGCATAAACTTTTTGAAAATGATCAATCAAGGGTGAAATATGTCCAAAATTGGAAGAAGATGTAGTGAAACTTTGATACCATAATAGTTGAATAGCGTAAAAATACAGAAAAGGGAACGTTATTCTTTTGCACTTATTAACCAGGCAAGGCAAAATCAATATGAATTATTCGTAAAACATTAGTTTTCGGTCAGACACTATTTAGCTGTATGGCAAATAATATTTTAGGGTTATTAGTCTGAATTACTGAGGAGAAATTCTTTAAAATCAGTGTATTGGTTTGACAGGGTGTGCGACTGTATTTCGCGATTTAGAAAATCCGCCAACCTCTTCGGAATCTCAACAGTATCCTGAATAACCGGCTCTACGATGTCTTTGAATTTCGCCGGATGGGCTGTCTCAAGGAAAATACCTGTGTTAACTTCACTGTGTTGGGAGAGGTATTTTTTCAGTCCGAGATATCCGACCGCGCCATGGGGATCGAGGATATATCCGGTGTTTTTCTTTACGGAAGTCATTGCCTGACGGGTTTCATCGTCGGTGTAATAGATTCCATGAATATCTGCCTTAATTTTTCCCCAGGATGAATCGTACAAATCAAGAATTCTTGAAAAATTGCTTGGGTTGCCCACATCCATGGCATTGGAAATGGTCTGAATGGAGGGTTTCGGTTCGAACTTTCCGCTGTCCAGGTAATCCGGTACAATGTGGTTGATGTTAGTTGAGGCGATGAAACACTTAACCGGAAGCCCCATTCGTTTGGCAATTAATCCCGCGGTCAGGTTGCCGAAATTTCCGCTTGGAACAGAAAACACGATGGACTTTGACCTGAAGTTCTCAATCTGCCGAAAGGCATTGAAGTAGTAAAAACTCTGGGGTATCAGGCGGGAAATATTAATGGAATTCGCCGATGTCAGCATCAACGATTTTTTGATATCCGAATCAACAAGCGCCGCTTTCACCAGTCTCTGACAATCATCAAAGTTCCCGTTAACTTTCAGAGCGGTAATATTTTCGCCTAATGTGGCAATCTGTTTTTCCTGGATCAGACTGATTTTCCCGGCAGGATAGAGGACAACGACATTTATTCCCGGAACACGATAAAAACCGTTTGCCACGGCGCCGCCGGTATCACCGGATGTCGCAACCAGGATTGTCAGTCTATGATCCGAATCTTTAACCAGATAGGCCATCAACCGGGACATAAAGCGGGCGCCGACATCTTTAAACGCCAGGGTTGGCCCGTGAAAGAGTTCCATTGTTTTTATACGTTTTTCTATATCAACAACCGGTGTTTCGAAGTTGATTGCCTCGTTAATAATATCCTGAAGAGTTGTCAAAGGAATATCATCGCCTAAAAATTGTCGGGCGACTTCGAAGGAAAGCGATTGATAGCCCAGAGTTGCCAGCGATTCGAAAAAGGATTCCGGCAGCCGGGGAATTGATTCCGGCATATAGAGTCCTTTATCCCTGGGCATTCCGCCCAGGACCGCTTCTCTGAGGGATACAACGTTGGATTTATCGGCTGTGCTGTAAAACTTCACCGCTTAGTCTTTCTCGTCCAAAATTCGTGCACCGGTCTGATTGATTTTCGATATGTACGTCTGATTTGCAATAAAATAGTTGGAAAATACACTGCTCATCGATACAGCGATTATTTCTGCGTTTTCTAAAGATGACGATAATGCGAAGATCGATGGCCCGGAACCGGAAATACTGCAACCGATAGCGCCATTGTCAATCGCTGATTGTTTTGCTTCATCGAAATGGGGAATCAGATTTGCCCGGCGAGGTTCGATGATGTGATCGGTCAAAGAACGACCAATCAGTGTCAGATCTTTTTTATACAACCCGGCAACTAGCCCGGCAGTATTCGCCCATTGTTTCACCGCATCGGGAAGTGGGATAAATGGTTCGATTATTTTGCGGGCATTCAAAGTTTTTATTTCAATATCGGGATGAATGATTGTGCAATAGAGATCATCGGGAACCGGCAATTCGATGATATCCGGCGGGGTATTCTCCCGAATCAGGATAAAACCTCCAAACAGTGCCGGGGCGACATTATCGGCATGAGCGGCACCGCAGGCCAGTTTTTCGGCTTCCATGGCAATGGTCAACAAATCCGCCTTTTGCAGTGGTTCATTAAAAAGATGATTCACGGCAATCAGCGCCGCTACCGAACTGGCCGCGCTGGAACCCATCCCGCTTCCCATTGGCAACTGCTTTGTCAGCCTGATATCGATTCCCTGGTCGGACTGGATTTTTTCCAGGAACCGAATCACCGCAAAACCGGCGGTATTCTGTTCTGCAATTTTGGACAGCCGGCCGCCATCACCGGTAATTTCTAAAATCCTGACACCGGCGGTTTTACTCCGTGAGACACGGACAATATCTCCTGGCTCATCAATTGCAAAGCCGAAAATATCATAACCGCAGCCAACATTGGCGACGGTTGCCGGGGCAAATGCGGTGACTGATTGTTTCATGGTTTAATATATTCTTTTTTGACCATTAATTCCGCATTCAGAATTGCACCGCCGGCGGCCCCCCGAATCGTATTGTGCGAGGTAACAACAAACTTATAATCCAGAATCGGATCTTTGCGCAAGCGACCGATATGGACCGCCATGCCTTTATCGATATTGCGATGCAGCTTTGGCTGCGGGTAATTATTTTGCTCATAATAATATACTGGCCGGAGTGGTGCAGTCGGTAAGTCTAACTTCTGGGGTTCGGCGGTAAAAGATTTCCAGGCGTCGATGATTTCGGCTTCGGTCGCCGGACTTTTCAATTTTACCGAGACGCATTCCGTATGTCCGTCGAGAACCGCCACACGGTTGCATTGGGCGCTGATTATCATATCGCAGTTTACAATTTCCCCATTCACCAGAGAACCCAAAATCTTTAGCGGCTCGGATTCCATTTTCTCCTCTTCGCTGCCGATGTATGGAATGACATTATCGATAATGTCCAGGGATGCGACACCGGGGTAACCGGCGCCGGAAAGCGCCTGCATGGTTGTGACATTCACAGCCTCTATTCCAAATCGATCTGCCAACGGTTTCAAAACAAGAACGAGTCCGATCGTTGAACAATTGGGATTTGTGACAATGCAACCCTTTCCGAAATTTTGCTGTTTTATCAGTTCCAGATGATCAGGATTGACCTCGGGAATCAGCAACGGAACATCGGGATCGAAGCGGTGGTTCCGGGAGTTTGAAACCACGATATAACCCGCTCTCGCAAATTCTGACTCAATTTCTCCGGCAACGCTGGAATCCAGCCCGGAAAATATAATTTTACAATTGAGATTGGGTTTACATTCATTGACGATCATGGAAGAGATGTTTTCCGGAATCGGTCCGGTCATGAACCAGTTGACCGCTTCCGGGTATTTTTTACCGGCAGATCGCTCCGAGGCGCCCAGAGCAGTAATTTCAAACCAGGGGTGATTTTCCAATAGTTGAATAAATTTCTGGCCGACACTTCCGGTCGCACCCAATATGCCCACAGGAATTTTCATTAGAAACTCCGTTTCTTAATCACAGAATTAGCAATTTTAAATATGTCCGCCAGAACACCGGCAGCGGTCACTTCCGCCCCGGCCCCGGCGCCTTTGATCACCAGCGGATTTTCGCTGTAGCGGCTGGTCGTAAACGCAATGATATTGTCGCTGCCCTTTAATGAATGAAAAGGGTGAGTCGTGTCAATTTCTTCAAGCCTGATCGCCGCGGTACTGTTTTCAAAATTCGCAATATACCGCAGTACTTTTCCTTTAGCAGAGGCATTATCAATCAGCGAATCGAAGTGCTGATCTGATTTTTCAAGTTCATGGAAAAAGGCGTTCACGGATTCGGTTTTTTGACAATTTTCCGGCAGGATCGGATCGATGTGAATATCGGCCAGCTCCATCGGAATTCCGATCTCCCGGGCGAGAATAAGCAGTTTGCGGGCAAAATCCTGACCATTGAGATCATCCCGTGGGTCGGGTTCGGTATAACCTTTTTCTTTCGCTTCTTTGACAATTGAACTGAATTTTTTTCCGGGCTGGAAATTGTTGAAAATATAACTGATTGTACCGGAAAGGATCGCTTCAATCCTGATTATCCTGTCGCCGGAGTCAATCAGGTCTCGTAAGGTGCTGATAATCGGCAGGGCGGCGCCGGCATTGGTTTCATACAGAAAATGGACGTTTTTCTCTTTCGCAATCCGGCGGAGATTCTGGTACTGCGTATAGGAACCGGTATTGCCCAGTTTATTCGCCGCAACGATGGATGTGCGTGCCGCCAGGAATTTCTCATAAAAATCTACCAGTTCGGCACTGGCGGTGCAATCCACGAGGACGTTATTACTAAGATTGAGATGCCGGATTTCTGCCAGAAGTTGATTCAGATCAGTCTTTGTGATTGAATTATCAAGCGCTTCTTTCCAAAAATCGAGGTCTATACCGGATTCATCAATCACCATTTTCCGGCTGTTGGCGATTCCGATGACTTTTATATCGAGCGAATGTTCGGCTAATAGACTTTTATAATTATCCTTGATCTGTTTCAGAAGCGTTGAGCCAATCAGCCCAACTCCCATAACGAAAAGATTAATTTGCGACTGTTTGGCAAAAAAGGCGTCATGGATGGCATTCAACGCCATAAGTTCGTCTTTTTTACCAATAACGATTGAAATATTCAGTTCCGAAGAACCCTGGGCAATGGCAACCACGTTGATGGCTTTTTCTCCAAGAGCATTGAAAAGACGACCGGCCAGACCGGTGGTCTTCCGCATCCGTTCGCCGACGACAGCCAGAATCGTCAGATCGTTTTCAACAATTACCGGGTCTACCATGTGGGTGGCGATTTCCAGGGCGAATTCCCGTTCAATCGCTGTTTTTGCTTTTCGAACGGAATCCGGCGTGATGGCAACACAAATCGAGTGTTCCGACGACGCCTGAGATATCAGAATTACGTTGACTTCCGCTTTTGCCAGCGAACCAAACAGCCGTGAGGAGACGCCGGTGACGCCGATCATGCCACTGCCCTGAATCGTCAACAGCGAGATATTACTGATAGATGTGATGCCCTTGACAAAGCCGCCATTACCAACAGGATTTGATTTGATCACCGTTCCCGGAAATTCAGGATTAAACGTGTTCATAATCCGGACCGGAATATTTTTATCCATTGCAGGCTGAATTGTCGGCGGATGCAGAACCTTTGCACCAAAGTGACTCAATTCCATGGCCTCTTCATAACTGAGTTCCCGGAGTGAAAATGCTTCCTTGACTTTATTGGGATCGGCAGACATAACGCCGTTGACATCGGTCCAGATCTGGACCTCTTCGGCATCAACAGCCGCAGCGATAACAGACGTCGTAAAATCCGAACCGCCTCGCCCCAGAGTGGTTGTAATACCCTCTTCGGTGGCCGCAATAAAACCGGTGACAATCTGAATTCCGGAACCGGAGTGATAGTAATTACGAATTTTTTCAACCGTCTTGTCCATTTGAATCCGTGCTGCCCCGAAATTATCGTCGGTGATGATGAATTGACGGGCATCGAGATAGTTCACCGGCAAACCCAGCAATTGACCATAACGGGCAACGATTGTATTGGATAAACGCTCGCCAAAACTCATCACCAGGTCGAGAGAGCGGTTGGATAACTCTTTTAGCAGGAAAATGCCATGGACAATTTCCCGTAATTCGGCAAACAACCGATCGGTTGTTTCAATTAATTCCGGCTTTATCTCATCGGGAAAAAGCGGTTTGATGAATTGTATATGCCGGTCACGCAGCCACTCGATTCGATCTTCGTACGTGCGGTCTCTGCCGGCGGCCAGACGGCTGATATTAATGAGTTCATCGGTGGTGCCGGACAACGCCGAGAATACAGCCGTTATCGCTTTATCGTTTTGATAGGCATCAGTGATAACCCGAAAAATGGTTTTGAGGTTTTCCGGTTTTCCGACGGAAGTACCGCCGAATTTAAGTACTTTCACGATAGGCCTTTCTGCCTGTTTTCTATTGACTTTATTGCACAAAATTACTCCCTGCAGTAATACCGGGAAAAAGGTGAGAATAGAGCTTTTAAGTCATCCGCTTTTTATGGGCGGACAGTAAAACAATCTAAAAGAAGCAATGAAGTCTATTTGAAAAATCTTATCAAATTTACAAACCCACAGTCGAATATTTGAATTACTAATATAGCTGTTTCCTCGAAAAATGGAAGGAAAATATTTTGGTTTCTGATCCATTTCACTGCAGAGCGTATGTGCCGGGATATAACAATTTCAATTATGAGGTAAGACACCTAAGATTATCGGGGTACTTCCCTAAATCCGAAATAGGATTATAAAAACACCTCATCTCAAAGAGATCCCTGCTGGAATAAGTGTTTAAATTACATTGTATTAAAAAGATATTTAAAATCACTTACGAGGTGCAAAATGACAGAAAGAATCTTATCATTCCAGTTCAAACAAACAAGAGAAAAAATCACCGACAGAGGTGGTTTAGCAATCATAGATGAATTCATTCAATTTCTGGGAATACGCAATCAAATTGAAATCGAATATCCCCGCCCAGGTTCAAATCGAGGCATTATGCCATATGAATATATTCGTACCCTGATTTACCATTTTATTGACGGTGGACGATATTTAGAAGACATACGGGATATCCAGGATGATGAGGGATTTCG
>JAHIOG010000253.1 GCA_018895675.1 bacterium | reverse complement strand
TATTGGCGGAGGATTCCGCGGCTCGATCCATAATGTCATGGAACCGGCAGTGGCTGGATTGCCCGTATTATTCGGACCAGATTACCACAATTCAAGAGAGGCGGAATTATTGATTGAGGCAGGCGGCGGCTTCTCCTGTGATACTAGTAAATGCCTTTTGAAACATATCAAGACATTCATTAAAGATCAAAAAGCCTATGAAGAAGCGTCTTATTCGGCGCGTAAAGTCATCTGGGATAATATGGGAGCTTCGGCAAGAACAGTAAAAGAGATATTGGAGAATGATTGAGAATTCAAATAAGCGGTTTGGATTTTCAGTATAAAATCAGACAAAAATTATTCCGGAATATCAATCTATCAATTCCGCTGCAACGCCGGATTGTAATTACCGGAGATAGCGGTTCCGGAAAGACGTCGCTTGTTAAACTGATCTCCGGACTCCTGAAACCGGATAAAGGACAGATTATTTTCGAGATTAATGGCGCCGCTCAACAGGATATTCATTTCGGTTATCTCTTTCAAAATCCGGATGATCAGTTCGTCCATTTTAATATTGAGCGAGAGGTCGCTTTTAATCTTGAAAATCGTGGTATGAGTTCCGCTGAAATGCAAGTGAAGGCTACCGAGGCGCTCGAAGAGATTGATTTAATTGACAGAAAATCTGATTCGCCTAATAGCTTGTCAGGCGGTGAGAAGCAGCGGCTGGCGCTGGCGGGTATGATGATCACGCAACCGGATATTCTGATCATGGATGAACCCTGTTCCTTCCTGGATATTTTTACGCAAGTCCGGCTTTATAAAAAAATTGATATGCTTGGAAAGCAGGGTATAAGTGTTATCTGGATCAGCCAGGAAGTACATGAGATTCGTATGGCGGATTATGTGATTGCGCTGGATCGGGGACAGGTTATTTATAGGGGAAACAGTTCGGAATACCTGAAAATATTCAGGAACAGTGACTATGAAACCTGAGCTGGACATTAAAGTATCAAATATTGCGTACCGCTTTCAGCCGGAAAGCTCGTTTAATCTGGCGATCGGGGATTTGAAATACCGGTTTGACGGTGCGCTGGGAATGTACGGTTTATCCGGATCCGGTAAAACGACGTTTAGTAAGATACTTGCGGGAATCGTTAAACCACAGGCTGGCGATCTTCATTTTTCATTCAAAAACGGAACGGTCGAGCCACCGAAAATTATGTACTCACCGCAATTTCCGGAGAAGATATTTCTGGGAGTAAGGGTCGGTGATACCGTTCAACAAATTGTCACCCAAAATCCATTAAGAACCGATCTACTGGAGCATATATTTTTTTATCTCGATCGTTTCTCAATGAGTTACGATATGATTAAAGATAAAAGCGGTTTTGAACTCAGTGGAGGCGAGCTCCGGCGCTTTGCAATATCTCTGAGCCTTGCGATGTCCCCGGATTTACTGATCCTGGATGAACCCACGATCGGGATGGGACATAAAGGAAAAAATCAACTGTATTCCGTTCTGGATGATTTTCAAAGGCAGCATCACGTTCTGATTGTTTCGCATGATTTTGAACTGATCCGAAAAATTTGCAAACATTTTTGGATATTACACCGGGGAAGTCTTATTTTTAATGGTAATTTGATTGAATTGGATTCTCAACATGATATAAAAAAACATGTGGGAATTCATTTATTTGGGATGTATTTTCACAGGTCTTTAAGACAATAGAGGAGTCAAAGGAATTTTGAAAAGTAAAGTCAGGCAAAAATATGAATCTATGCATCCTGATCGTGTCGTAACACTTTCAAATGTGATTTCCATATTGCGGGCATTTATGGCATTTCCTATCCTGTATTTTCTGCGGGAAGGAAAAGGGGATATTGCCTTGATATTTATACTGATTGCCATTGTTTCCGATGTCCTCGATGGCTGGCTTGCAAGAATCAGTAATGATATTACCGATATAGGAAAAATTCTGGACCCTGTTGCGGACAAAGTGGT
Source organism: bacterium (assembly GCA_018895675.1). Classification (GTDB taxonomy): domain Bacteria; phylum Fidelibacterota; class UBA2242; order UBA2242; family UBA2242; genus UBA9312. The sequence continues at coordinate 608 of JAHIOG010000253.1, read as the reverse complement.
GATTTTCAGTGTAATGCTATACCTCATGTTCACGGATAGAATGCCGGCGTATTTCTTTCTATTTCTGGCGGTTCGCGATCTTACTATTGTATTAATGGGAGTATATCTGCTGAATAACCGTAAGATCGCTCCCTATTCAAATAAACTTGGTAAAATCGCAGTTACTTTTACTTCTGCGACTGTGCTGGCATTTATTTATTCCGATATTGCCCATGATTGGGTTTTGCTGATCATGTGGATTACTATATTCTTTCTTCTGATCTCTTGGGTCCAGTATTGCCAAACCTTTATCAGTCAGATTACCAGGGCTAAAAAAAAAACAGCAGTATCTGACCGAGCCTTAAAATATTCCAAAGGTCTAAAAAAAACCGAAAGCAGTATTGCGTCACGGATATCTCTTCTCGGTAAATTATTTCGTATCGACAGTGATATGTTGACGTCGATTGAAGAGACGTTGATTGTTTCCGACCTGGGCGTTGTCCTGACTGACATTCTTATTGACAGGCTTAAAAACGTAGACCGGAATGATGCGGCAAAATTAGAAGATATTCTGAAATCCGAAATGAAATCGCTGATTAAAACCGATGAAGATATTCCCGATACGGATG
>JAHIOG010000252.1 GCA_018895675.1 bacterium | reverse complement strand
GACTGGCTACCATCGTACCATCCAACTCAACATAGACCGGCAGTCGCGGCTTGTCGCTATGCTGCCAGTCCTGAGGATATGAATCCCGTGCCTCTTCAAATATCCGATTACGTTCCGCTGGAAATACACCATAACTTAAAGGGTCCGCACCACCCAATATTTCCATAAAAGGCAAATATCGTTTCATAATTTGTTAATATCAATCGATTTTCTTAATAAATTTCCGCATTTCTACAACCATATCCGCACTATGAGTATTACTGTTGGTTTCCAGGTCTATGGTCGTACTGTTTGACATTAAAGCGCTGATGCGGCGGATGTTTTGCAGGTCGTGGATTTCGTCTTTTGAGGCGCTGATCAGCAATGCAGGAATTTTTATGTCCGGCAGGCGATCCCAGATAGCATAACGGACAAAGGCGAGAGCGGCTTTCTTCAGTTTCCAGGGATCAGCGGTATCAAGGTTAAGGCAATATTTCTCGTACTGAGCCTGATCACTCTGAACATCCAATCGAAAATTACACAGATACCATTTGATAATCGGTTTAAAAACCAGATAAAGGCGTGGCGGAAATAAACGCACCACACAACGCCAGAATTTCGGTATATAAAAAACGGCATTAACTCCGATCAGCACCAGGCAAAACGGCTGACAGGTCAGAAATCGGCAGCTGTCAACAATTGTTGTAGCCCCCAGTGAACTACCACAAAGTATAAAGTCCCTGTCTTTCAGCTTAAACACGTCAACCAGTGATGAAATATCGCGGGCGAAATCTTCAACCCGGTAATGAACTTTACCGCTGACGGTTGATGAAATTTTCTCGCGGGTTTCAACGTAATGAATTGTAAAGTCCCGGCTCATTTCAACTAGTACTTCTTTCCAGCCGGACATCAGCGAAATCCAACCCGGCACAAAAATAACCACAGGATTTTCTGTCGCTTTCCGGTGTGAAAAAGATATTACCTTTAGAGTGACGTTTTTACTGACGGGAACATTCCGTACCTGGCAGGTAGTTTCGGGGGCGCTGAATTCAGAAAAATCTTCCATTACTGATTAGCGGCTATTTATTTTGACTATTCATCATTGCAAACCACTTGCGGTTCTGCTTATACAACTTTTTAAAAGCATTAAAATGTTTATCATAAAGTTGCCGGTTAGCCGAATTGGGATAATAAGTGCTTTTAATTTGTATATATTGCCCAATTTCTTCGAAAGTCTTGATATATCCGAGAGAAATACTGGCAAGCAATGCAACACCTTTGCCAGCCGCCATTTGCGGATCGGTAACCTGATGGATAGTCCGGTTAGTGATATCGGCAATGATCTGGCACCAGATGTCGCTCATTGCGCCACCACCCACGAAATTCAGTTCCTCGACCTGTCCAAAGAGTTTTTCCATCGTCTCAAGAGCCCAGCGAATATTCATGGCAATACCTTCAAAGACGGCGCGAACTATATGATCGCGGGTATGATTTAAACCAATATTATAAAGACCACCCCTGAGAGTGTCATCGTTTAGTGGACAACGTTCCCCGTAAAGCCAGGGGGTAAAGATTAATCCATCAGCGCCGGGTTCAACTCGCTGGACCAATTTATCCAGAATTTGATATATTTTATCGACCTGATGTTCCTGTTTTAAATTTTCAGCATAATAAATGACCTTATTTTTTACCCACTCAAGACAGATTCCCATTGTATCCTGAGTGCCGATACCAAGATAATATTTTTCCGGGTAGGCGCTTCCAATACAACCGGCGTAATGTGCAAGATCGATTTTTCGTTTGGTGAAATGACCGGCGACGCCTCCACTGGTGCCAATGCGGATATGCATCTTGCCGTTTTCAACTGCTCCAGAACCGAGCGCTGCAGCAGAAATATCACCGGCGCCATTGATAACCGGCGTACCGGGCAGGAGACCAGTGGCAATTGCAGCTTCTTTGGTTATTGAACCGGCGACTTCTCTGCTTGCCTTCACTTCGGGCAGCTTATCCATTTCGATACCAGCCATTTTACAGAGTTTGGGGTGCCACTGATTGCGATTATTTCGAGTATCGAGCAGCCACCATACAACGGCTAAATCGGTTGATTTAATATAATTGCCGGTCATCTTGAAAATGATAAAATCTTTCGGATCGAGATATTTGTGCGTTCTCGCGATTACATCCGGTTCATGCTTTTTAAGCCAGAGAATTTTACCGATAATGTCCTTGCCCGCCAGACTGGGAGCACCACCGGTAATATGCAGGAATCTGATTAGACGGAAAATATTATAACCTTGAAATCGTGGCCAGGTCCAGATGTTCTCCCGCATAATATCGCCCGCGCGGCTGTCAACCCAGGAGATTGCCCGGCGGAGCGGTTTGCCTTCTTGGGAAACCAGCACCAGACCCTGCATCTGCGATGAAAATGTAACACCGGCAATATCTTCCGGTTTGACGCCGGTTTTTTGGATTACGTTTTTCGATGTTTCGCAGACAGCATCCCACCAATCGTATGGCTCCTGTTCAGCGAAACCGGGTTGTGGCACGTAGAGCGGATATTCCTTTTTAGTGGAATCGATAATATCGCCAAAAACAGTCACCAGCATGGCTTTATTGGAGCTGGTTCCCATGTCGTGTGCTAAGATATATTTTTTCCCCATAAGTTTCCCTCAAATTTATATAGATACCGTATTAACTCAATTTTATTACTTTTATCAAAATAGTACAACAATTTTTATTAAGGTTCGCTATACGATTTATTTCGATCAATTGTATCAAAATTTACAACAAAATTTCGGATACGGATTGTTTTTTCTCAACGGGAAAGTCAAGGACGTAAAATCCGCTATCTTCTTCTTTTTGAAGAAATATATAAGCAAAAATGTATCGAATGGATATCAAAAAGGCTCAATAACCGGACCTCCATAATAAAATATCATGTGTTCTATTTGTAACTTATCTATACAAATTATCTATTCTATCTTTAACTGTCTGGGCTTAACCTGCCCATCTCAGGCAGATCAAACTGCCTTCGATTAAAGATATTTTCTAATCCAACCGTGACCATCCCGCTTGTTCTTTGCCAATATTAAGCCTATAGCGACACATAGTTAATCAATTAGTACTTTACCAACTTCTTTTTTCTATGTGATAGATAAACACGATGATTCCTTTTTTGAATCCAATACACTAACTCTATTACTGTTCTGATATTTAAAAACTCTCCTAGGCAGGAAAACTTTCAGCAAGACCCCAATCTGTCGCAGCGTAAAATATGGTGCTTTTTCCCCAACCTTATTTTAACCCTACGACGTAACATAAAAATTTAATATACCGAATGTAGTATTTACAATTGCTGGTACGAACTATATAGTATCGTATTTACTAAATGACGTTGTAGGGCTAATATATTTACTCTTTGGGGGTTTCCCAGATTTCTTTACCCCAGTTATCCCACGGCAGACGTTTTTCATCACACTCACCCGGAACCGAACTAAACTCGCGATCAACAAAATATACGATAGTTGATCGTCCGGTTGATAGATTTATACAACCGTGAGCGACACCGGGCGGAATTAGTACCAACTGTGAATTACAATCACCAAGAACGATTTTCATGATGACATCAGTCGTCGGTGAACCGTCCCTTTGATCAACTAATATAAACAGCACTTTGCTATGGGGCAGCACAAACCAGATATCAGATTGATGTTCATGTATGTGAAATGCTTTGATAACTCCGGGCTCAATCTCACTATAATTTATTTGAGCAACATTAAAAGAAACATCACCCTCTATCTTTCCTTTATTAAGTCGGACTAATTCCGATAAGGATCCGTCTTCATCGTTATAGCGTCGCAACGGAAATATTTTTACACCGTAAATAACCTGTTTTTTAGAATATTCCTGAACATGGAGTGATTTTAAAGCATTATCAATAAGTTTCATAAAACACCTTCTATTTCATTTCCGGTCGGGTGGTAACTTAAGTTCTTATTAATAAAAACACAACTATTGCGTAATGTTCCAAAATTCCGACATAGAGAATATTGTTTTTCTTAACCTGATTAAACGGGATACGCATTTAAAAATGATAATCTTTGATGATTTCGTAAAAAGTGATTAAGTGTGTCAACTTTGCTAAAATATGCTAAACTATGGAATCAGTAAAACGAGCCAAATATATCAAGTGTCAAGACGGGAAAAAATACAGGCGGGATACAGGCGTTTTTTGACACTCTTTTTTTCGTTTGACAGTGATAATAATATTGGTTTTATTGCTAATGTGGTATATATTTACAACAGATGAAAAAAGGAGGAGAAATAACTATGACAAAATTTGGAGAGTATATAAAAATATTGAGAATGAAGAAAAGAATCACTCTCCGGGAGTTTTGCAGAAGCGCGGGTATTGATCCAAGCAATTGGAGCAAAATTGAAAGAGGTTTGATGCCGCCCCCAAAAAGCAAAGAGGTGCTTGAATCGGTCAGAAAAGCGATCGGTCTTAAACACAACTCAGAAGAATATACCACGTTAAAAGAACTGGCTGTTATAGCCCATGTTCCGGCTGATCTACTTGAAAATCAAAAAGTGGTTGACAAACTGCCCATATTTTTTCGGACACTTAGGGGAGAAAAACCTACAAGAGAAGAGCTAGAAAATCTCGTTAAGATTTTAGAGAGCGGTTAAATTGAGATCTATTAAACCTCAACGTCTAACAAAAGCTGAGATATGGAATAAATCAGAGGAGTTTCGTAATAAGTATATCACATTTTTCCTCACTCTTGAACTTTCTTAAGGGGCTAATAAATATGTGTTGTAAATTGCGTTACAATAACGTAAATTCAAATCGGTTATTATAAAGGTGATAAAATGAATCAAAATGCTTGTGTCAATGTACGGGTTGCCAAAAAAGTCAAAACCGATGCGGAAAATGTACTGTCCAAACTTGGTTTAACCATGAGCGACGCTGTAAATATCTACCTTCGGCAAATTGCGCTAAAGGGCGGAATACCTTTCGATTTAAAACTACCGAACCGGAAAACAGTGCAGGCAATGCGGGACGTTGAACAAAAACGCAATCTGGAATCTTTTTCCGATTCTGAAAGCATGATCCGGGAACTTAATTCCTAAACGCCATGAAGCGTTTGCACTATACCACCGCTTTCAAAAAAGATTACAAAGCGGGGTTGGAATGTTGACGAACTGTTGAAAATCATTGACCTTTTGGCAAAGGGAAGCGTCTTACCGAAAAGGTATAAAAAACATCGCTTACATGGGCAGTGGCATAATTTCTTCGAGTGTCATATTAAACCCGACTGGTTATTAATCTGAAAACAGGATCGGGATAATATCTACCTGACAAGAACGGGAACGCACTCGGATTTATATTAGTGTTGTTAGATATTGCGGGGATAGGCAAGCGCAGCCGAAAAGCGGAAACCTTCGCCATCTGCCCGCTATTCATTCCGAAGGAATCTTAAAACTTGCCGAATTAGTGGCTAAGAATAATATTACGGCTTAATGGAGTACTTAGAGCAAAACCGGACTAAGATTCATAATTGCATTGTAGGGGATTCTTACTTGACTGAAAAACTTAATCAGGTTTTAATGAATGCGCTTGAAAAGTTTATTTGACAGTGATAATAATAATCCGTATTATTGATTTAACATTATGGAAGCGCAGAAATGATTTCAATTACTCTTAAAACTATTCAGTCCGAAATATTTAACAGTTATGGGGTGGTTACGATAGATCACCTGTCTGCGTCCGGCGGTTGCCGGACAGGCAGAAATGACTTGCGCAAGAAAAAAATGCAATTTATCGACGGAAAAAGTAAAATAAATTCGTTTTAGTGTGTGATTTTTTAATTTTAAATACGTTATATATGTATAATGAGTATCATGTTTTTAAATATTAATTTTAATCAAAGAATTTCCCGATGCTCGCGTCGGGGTAGTTCATTTTAGAGGTTTTTATGGCTAAAATTTTATATTTTGTCCCATTAATATTTTTCTTAGTCTCCTGTGAATCACGAGAAATTAAAGATGCCAAAACTTTTATTGAACTTAAAGATTGGGAAAATGCTATTGAAAAATTAGAAAATGAAATAAAAAATAATCCCAAAAATATCGAAGCATATAAATTGATTTTAAAATCAAAATTTAATCTCTCCTGTCCGGAGTATGATCAAAGAAAATTTTTAGACCCATTTACATCAGAAGCAGAAAATTTTCCGTCGATAAATGAAAATGATGCTACCGAGATTTTCTCAATTATGAGTAAAATTAACATGTTAGACCCAAATGCTTTAGAATGCAATTACATTTTTTTCAAGGCGCTTTATTACTTTTATAAATGGGGTTATTTGATAGACTCAATTCTTGAATCGGAAACCGATATGTCTAAACGTCTGGAATTATCAAATGAACTGTTTAATAAAAGATTTGAAAATGATATTTTTAATCAGGCGATGGATGAATTTTCAGAATGCGAAAAACTAATAGTGATCTATCAGATAATGCTTATCTATGGTGGTATTTATGGCAGTATGGTAATATTTGCGATACTACGATAATGATTGACTCATTAATAATCCAAAATTTTAGAACCAATTATCCAAATTCAGATTTAGTCCAAAGAATTGATTTTCTGGAGTT
>JAHIOG010000024.1 GCA_018895675.1 bacterium | reverse complement strand
TTTATGGATTATTTTCAGGCAGATAATTGTTTCTCTCAACTCTTTTCCCGTAAGGGATTCGGAATAAAACAACTTTCATTTTATTCACCCTGTTAGATATTTCGTTTAAAATATAACCTCTCAAGATTTTCTAATTAATTATCTAACGGGGTAAATAAAATCTTTTCTTGATTCTCCACTTTGTGCTTCGCCATAATTCAAAGAAACAGATGTGCCGGAGCGAACCAGTTGTCCTGATAAATGATTTCCCGTTTTTGAATTAGGTATCTCATTTACAATTTCAATTATCAAAACAGAAAACTCAATCAATCGTTCTTCCCTGCCTTTGCCGAAACGGCTACGTGCCCGCCTGCCAAAGTGCAACGGCGGACAGGCAGGCAGGTAAATCAAATTTATTCATTCCGAATTCAATTTCTTAAATCTTAAATCGTTAATCCTTGTTCGATATTCAATTTATGCCTTTTTTTCTTCACTTGAAGATAACGTAATAATATAAACCATCCCTCCACATCTGTGCTGTTAGAAGATGGGAGAGATAGTTTAATATTATGTTAGTGAATCAACGCCGGTTTTTAATAGCGTTTGCTGCCAGATTCTCTTGAGAATCTGGGTTTGGGCGGACGAGCCTCGTCGATTCTAAGTGTACGTCCATCGTACTCTTTACCGTCAAAAGCTTCTTTGACTTTTTCAGCTTCTTCAGGGCTTCCCATTTCAACAAAACCGAAGCCTTTATTGGTGATAATATTGACGTTTTTTACTTCGCCATATTCGCCGAATAATTCTTCTAATTGTTCATTTGTTACGGAATACTTCAAATTCCCTACGTAAAGTTTACTACCTTGCATCAATGTCTCCTCGTGACTTCTCACTGTGGATAAACGTTTAATTTACGGGACAGGATGCTGTAAGCAACAAATCTCGGTAAATTTGAACATTTGAATTCACATGAAAAGTGATGTAGCTTTGTGATTAAAACGACTTCTTTCAGGAAAAACTCCCGGAGGATATAGTTCCTATTCAAACAGCGCTACAGTTTATAATAAAATTTTGGACTTAGCAAAGACTTTTTATCGGAAATATTGTTTCTACATCATTTTTCTTGTTATTTTCGCGGTTTTTCAGCGATTTGAACACTTTCCGGAGAACATAGCCGAGAAAGCCTTGGCTCTAAATGGTATTTCGATTAGATTTAGCCACGATGTCAGAAGTTCATATTTATACGGGTCCGGTTTATTTAGATCATACCGAACATATTGTCGACACTTTTCAATCGGAAGTTCAGTCCGGTAAAAAATTGGATTTTCTTTTGCCATCAGTACGCCATATACGAAAGCTGAAAACTTCTCTGTTAACATCTCTCGAAACCACTCTCCCCGGGCAATTGTACTTTGGGACTTTTTTCGCCTGGGCGAATCGTATTCTTGATTTGGTTCGCCAATCCTACAAAATCATCAGCCTGGGTGAGGAATGGTTTCTCCTATTTCTATTGTCTCAGAAGAATCCGAAAGCCTTTAGCGCTCTGAAGCCGGGATCGGTAGCGTTATTGCAACAGATTCTAATTGATCTTCGGGAAAGCGGTTTCAGTATTTCACAACTGGAGTCATTATCAATAAATGTGTCATACCAACATTTTATATCCTATCTGTCCATTTTACGCTATCTGGAACGGTATTCGGTTGAAAAACGAATCGCCACAACCGTGCAGCTTCTGCATCAAGCCTGTGACATACTTGAATGCCATAAAGTTGAGCACATGGGTGATCTGCTGGTGGTTGAAGGATTTTATGAATTTAATCCTGTTCAAAAACGATTTTTAAAACGGCTTGTACCAAAATATGACCGAGTAGTAATATATGCTCCGGGTGAAACTGATCATCCGTCTCTGGAGTATCTCGATCCAATTTCAAAAATGTTTGATGATTTTTCGTGTGTAGTAACTGTATTACGGGATCAAACACCGACGTATTTCAACGAACTGGCAGGATCATTTTTTCGTAATACCTATAAACCTGAACAATCATTTCAGGAACGGGAGCCTGTCGAATGGAAGAATAACTATGATAGCCGGAATGTAAAAATTGTCCGCTGCCCGAATCGTCGAACGGAAATCGATGTTGCGGCACGAATGATTAAGCGATGGATTGCTAAAGGTTTTTCTCCCGATCGAATTGCAGTTATAAGCAGAGGATCTTATGATTACACATCGCTCATACAATTACTGTTCCCGAGATTTGGAATACCTGTAGCAGAAGCCGGACAAAAATTAGTCAATACGATCCCGGTTCGTTTGATTCATAAGGTAATTGAAATAAACGAAAAGAGTTTCAGTCGTGATAGCATTATTGACCTGACCCGTTTCCAGGATATTCGTAATTATTACGGATCGGAAATCATCCAAAAATTTGAGTATAAATCTTCAGCCTGGGGACTGTCATTTGCCAAGGATAGCTGGATCGATCAACTGAAACGGCGTAAGGAATACCTTGAAACAATTCTAAGTTCGGATGTCGAAGATGAGAAAGACCGGGGTTTGCTTGAGAGAGAACTCCGGGAAATTCATCAGGTCGGTCCGGTAATCAGCCTATTTCTCCAGGATATTACTTTACCGGAAAAGGCGCACTTGACGGAATATTCGGACAGAATTATAGAATTGCTGTCCCGGTATTGCAAACCGGAAAATTCAACGGATTCATACACAGAATCGATGACAAATATCACAATGATTTGCCGGAAATTAGAGGTAATGGGAGATTCCGGATCCGTCGTGCAACTCAGATATTTTTCAATGGTTTTCAATATGATGGTAGCAAACATTGTGGTGGAGCCGCCGGTCCGGCAAATGGACTCCGGAGTCGTGATTACAGATATCATGAATGCCCGCAGTGAACAGTTTGACGCCGTTATTTTGTTGGGAATGGTTGATGGTGATTTTCCCATGCAGCGCCGGGAAAATCCAATTTTACACAACCGACAGAGAGATGAAATTAACAAACAGGCAGGTGAAAATATTTTTCAACACACTGGAGCCAATATCGCCGAGGAAAAATTTCTATTTTATCACCTGATCAACCAGGTTAATAAAAGACTTTTAATTACTTTTCCACAATTTGACAGCGGCGGACATATCTTTAGCGAATCACCTTTTCTGGATGAGATTATGGGATTTGCCGATCATTCTGGAGAAGGTAAACAGGTATCTTACGAATCGGTCTCGGCTGCAACTGTTATTCCGGCAATCGACAATACGGCGTCTATTGCCGATATTCAGCTGAATATGTTTCACCGGGAATGGGGGTCAAAGGATCGGAAATTTTTTAATAATTTGATTGATGTCTCGATAAGCAGCGAGATATACAGAAAAATCGACATTGAAACTCTCCGCAAGAAAAACGAACCCTGTGAATGGAATGGTCAGTTGTCGCTTTCCAGGACGCTGGATGAGTGTTTTAAAAGGCGGCTTTCAATCACGCGCTTGCAACAATATGCCTGGTGCCCGTTTTTGTATTTGTGTCAAGATGTTTGGAAAATTGATACGGTTGAAGAACCGCTGGCAGAATTATCTCCGTTATCCGATGGTGTTTTGATTCATGCATTGTTTGAATATGTATTAAAACACGCCGACCGTGACAGTTTTGAGCAATGGGTGAATTATATCAACCGGGATTTACGCCAGGAAATTAATAATGCGGTAGTGTATGTCAATGATCGTTTCCGGACAACATTTGGTTTTATCGAAGATGCCCTCTGGCAAAAAAAATTGAGTGATCTTAGAAAAGGGTTGGAGCTATTTATTGAAAAGGAGAGGAATTCCCTGGACAGTGGCTTTTTTCCCGGAGAACTCGAACAGGTTTTCCACTTTGATCTGCCTGTTAATCCTTCGGATTCAGATGATTCACGGAGTACCGTATCATTTCAGGCGAAAATCGACCGGATTGATCGAAACCGGGATGGAAATATAATCATTATCGAGTATAAACGATCGAGATCGTCGGTACAGGATCCGGTAAAAGGCGTTGAGGATGGTATCCATTTTCAGATTCCCTTTTACCTGACAGTAACACGCAAAAACCGAAAAGATACGGATCTTGGCGGTGCTTATTCATATGTTTTTTATGAAGGGAAATTGGCAAAGGGCGTTTTTACAAAACCCTATTTTAAGCGTACTACCGAAATTTCACCATCTGAACTTGATCTATTGTTAGAGCAAACTGAAATTAAAATTGCCGAGATACTGAATCAGATTTGTCAGGGGAACTTTATGCTGAAACCTCATGATGTAACAAAACGATGTAAACACGGCAAGTGTAATTATTATGAACTTTGCCGGATTGATAACCGGCTGAGGGAACTATCCGAAAATGATGATTGATCTATATAAAAAGAAAATAGAACAGAAGGACAAAAAGTGCGCCGGATGTCGTACAAGCGAGATTAACGACATCGTTATCAATCCAGCGTATTCCGGAAATCAAATTGGTTTTATAAGAGCCGCAATGAATTAATTTTTCGGTTGTTTTTTGACAGTTAGGACATTTATACTGGGCCTGAATTGTGGCGCCGAGAAC
>JAHIOG010000251.1 GCA_018895675.1 bacterium | reverse complement strand
GAGAGATGAGAGATTAAAGGAATATACTAAGCAGGAAATAATGAAGTCTGAAAGATTAGCTATGGTGGGGCAATTAGCAGCAGGTGTTGCCCATGAAATCAATAACCCTCTTGGAAGCATTTTGATATATAGTCATCTTTTATTAGAGGATTTGGAAAAAGAAGATCCTAGGAGAGGAAATCTTGAGAAAATAGTAAATCAAGCCACACGTTGTAAAAAGATTGTAAAAGGATTACTGGATTTTTCTCATCAAACTGAACCTGAGATAAAACCCTCTGATATAAATACGATAGTAACAGAGGTTTTAGCTCTTGTTGAAAGGCAGGCAATGTTTCTGAATATAAAAGTAATAAAAAAATTATTACCAGACCTGCCTACTATTTTGCTTGATAAGAATCAGATACAGCAGGTACTTATGAATATTATTCTTAATGCTGCTGAGGCTATGGATGGGAAGGGTAAGTTGACAGTTGAAACTTCCTCTGATGAAGAATATGCAAGAATAAAATTTATTGATACAGGATGTGGAATCTCAGAAGAGAATATAAAAAAGCTATTTCAACCATTTTTTAGTACTAAGGAAACAGGTCATGGAACAGGGCTCGGGTTATCAATAAGCTATGGAATTATCAGAAAGCATAATGGAAAGATAAATGTAAGCAGCGAAATTGGAAAGGGAAGCACTTTCACTATTGTTTTACCCATAAGAGAGAAGAACGACCCCAAAACATGAAAATATTAGTCATTGATGATGAAGAGTATACACGTGATTCCTGCCGCCAGATACTCTCAGGAAATAGATATCGTGTGACAGAAGCTAAGGATGGGTACGAAGGGCTTGATCTAATAAAAAAGGAATCTTTCGACACTGTAATCCTTGATTTGAAGATGCCTGGTCTGAGTGGAATGGATGTATTAAAGAGGATAAAAGAGAATAATCCAGAAACTATCGTGATCGTTATTACGGGCTATGCTTCGATCGATTCGGCAGTGGCAGCTATGAAAAGCGGTGCCTATGATTTCCTTCCCAAACCATTCACTCCAGACGAGCTTCGTGTGGTTGTCAAACGAGCATTAGAAAAAAGAAAATTGTTGATGGATAACTTATATTTACGACAGGAACTTAAGTCAAGTACTGAATTAGATATGATTATTGGTCACAGTAAAGCTATACGCAAAATTCATGATCTGGTGCGGAAAGTAGGACCAACCGGTAGCACAGTTTTAATCAGCGGCGAGAGCGGTACAGGAAAAGAATTAGTATCCAGAGCCATACACAAACACAGTACTCGCAGTAACAAGCCGTTTGTCACTGTCGATTGTAGTACTCTGGTCGAAAACCTTTTTGAGAGCGAGCTCTTTGGTCATGTGAAAGGTTCCTTTACCGGAGCAAATGCTACAAAGCATGGCCGCTTAGAACTGGCAAATGGCGGTACGGTTTTCCTTGATGAAATCAGCAATATCGGTATCAGTTTACAAGCAAAACTACTACGATCTATCCAGGAAAGGGAGATCACCAAAGTCGGTAGTACTCAGGCTATCAAAATTGATATCAGAATTATTGCTGCTACAAATAAAAATCTCCAGAAAGAAGTCAAAGAAGGGACATTCCGAGAGGATCTTTTCTATCGGTTGAGTGTAGTACCTATCCATTTACCCCCTTTGCGTGAACGAAAAGATGACATTCCTTTGTTATCTAATTACTTTATGAACAAATACAACAAAAAGAGAAGGAAATCTATTAAAGGCATTTCCGAACGTTCAATGAAGGCTCTCGTCAATTACGATTGGCCGGGAAACGTACGAGAACTGGAGAATGCCATTGAAAGAGCCGTGGTACTAACGGAAAATGAATTCATAGAGCCTTCCGATCTTTACTACTACGGCTTAAGTGCGGAAATTGAAGCCATTAAAGATCGGACCCTCGTTGATGTCGAAAAACAACACATCGAAAAAACTCTGAAAATGTTTAGTGGTCACAAAATAAAAACATCTAAAGCGTTAGGGATAGACCGGAAAACGCTACGAGCAAAAATGAAAAAATACGGTATAGGCTCTTAACCTGAAAATTTCATTAGCCACCCCGATACGGTCATTTTTCCCTATGGGGCAGGCAAAGTCACCAAGACACAAAGTATTAATAAAATTGAAAATTAATGATAATATT
>JAHIOG010000250.1 GCA_018895675.1 bacterium | reverse complement strand
GCCGCAATGGCGAGTAATGAATCGTGGACCGTCGTATCAAAGACTGGGAATACAGGCAGTGGAGGAGGATAGACTTGCCAGCGGTACGTATCATCAAAATCTGCGCCCGAAGTCACCACATGACCCGGAGGGACATAAATGGTTGTATTGTAAATATCCTGTCGCTTCGTTTTTACGGATACATCGGTTCCAAAATAAAGGTCACCAGCCAATATATTGTTTAATCCAATTTCTACATATTTATTAGCTTCTTTATCACGTTGCTTTATGCACAATGAAAAGGAAAATACCTCGCCAAGGGCACTGAACTTTACCTGCATTTTTTTAATAGAACGCTCGGTCACCCCCGTTGAAATCACTCTTCGAATATCTGCATTGAGTTTGGTGCCATTCTCATCAAGGGTGTCAACCTGCACAAAAAATTTGCTTTTTCCGATTGCGATGTAATCTGGTGTTCCCATCCAGTTTGTAAAGTCATTAACCAGTTTATAAAATGCATATTCTATGCCCGCTACTGCTGCCAGTTCAGCCTGAGTATCAATATATAAGTTTGAAGTCTTACTATTGCTGATCACTAATAAATTCGATAGCGTATAAGCCATCAACCCAAAAAGTATAACGACCAGTATGACCGTACCTAAATAGATAAAACCTTTATTTCTTATAAGGATATTCATGATCGAATATTTTGAATTTTAATCTTTTACAACTCCATATTTAAGGTTTTGAGGAAAGGTAGCAGTTTGAATTTTCATTGTCTGGGTGCCTTTAGCTGCATAGAGATCGAGTCTTACAAGCCAGATTGTTAAAAGACTACTGCTACTTAGAGGATCTTCACTGATGATAGAACCTTGGATTGTGTAATAAGAAAAGCTAGTTGAATCTGTCAAATACTGAGCGATAGGATGTTCCCCATCACCGTTTTGGTTTTTATACAATTTCCCACTTTGGTAACGATATTGGATTGTATCGAGACTGGAATTTATAAATCTTAATATCGTTTTATCTGCGTAACTAATATGCTGAATATCTCTAAGACCAAATAAGTCGATATTCAATTTTCTTTGGGCAAGGTAGAGATTATCCTTAATTTCCTTTCTATTAAAAATAGATTCATAAACATTCGCACCGGTAACTATTAACCGACCCAAAAGAATGCTTATTATTCCAAAGATCAAAATTGAAACAATAACCTCTACCAGTGTAAAGCCTTTATCATTATGTCTTTTATTAATAGACATATTATTATCAAAAATTAAAACCCGTTGATTCATTAAATTCCAAAACCCTTCATATCAATACCGGTTGCAAGAATCACATCTCTCTACAAAGATATAAAACATAAAAGTTTAGTAATGACTCGATACAACTGTTTCCAGAACGACAGGTTCAATTCCGCTATGAGAGACGGTCACAATGACTTTTTTCATGTCTGTGGAAGTATAAACGCTATCGTCCAGGTTACCGTTAGGTTGGACATAAAAAACTCTTACTTTTTGTGCAAACCCGGGAAAGCCTGGAATAGAAATGTTTATATACCCGGCAAAGTCATCAACATCATCATGCGCAGCATCGTACAGTTCCAAACCTAAAGAACTCGTAGAGGTCCAGGGTGGTTCAAGATTTTCATCAAATTGTTTACTAATTATGTTATGCGTAAATCCACTACCTAAAAATATTGCCTTGGTATAAATTTCGGATTTGGCGCCAATAGATTTCTGACCAGAAAATACCCTTAGCATCACCATGTAAACCAAAGCAAGAACCACAAGGGACACAATAAGTTCGACCAAACTAAAGCCAGAATTTTTTTTTGTTAAACGAATCATATTACTTTTAAATGAAATTACCACCCAACAATCTGAACCATCCCTGTTACGTTTTCTACCTTAATAGTCGTGGAATTGTTTAATACGATTTCACCGGAATTTGAGGTGTTTCCAAACCAATCAAAGGCAATATATTTAGCTGAACCAATATTAAGGCTGGTGATTACAACATTCTTATACTCCCCATGATCCAGATACTTTATAAAAGGCTTGTTTTCATAGGGATTATTCACTATTGAATTTGTTGCCCAATTTGGTCCGGAATAAATTTTATACAGGTTCTGAACATCATCAAATTCTACCCATGAGCTGTCATGCTCATTCATGGCAACAGATTGGGCATACCGGATATCCGCCATGATCTGTTTTGCGGCAGCCAGAACCTTTATATTTTCATAATGATCGTACAACTTTGGGATCGCAAAGACAGAAATTATCCCAAGTATAACCAATGTGATTATGATTTCTGTTAATGTGAAACCTTTCAAAATTACTTCCTATCAATTACATCGCTAGTTATATTACTAAAAAATGATTTGAGTAGCAAGGATTATTTACTTCTGAAGTTCCCCCTAAATTACCACATTAATTGAATCATTTATTTACAAGTAGTACCGAACAGTCTTGTTCGGCTTAGCGAACTTGACAGTTCGCTACTACACTATTTAATGAAAATAGCAAAAAAACTTATTGACACTATTACTGAAAGTGGTTATTTTCTTAAAGATGGAAAACCTTAAAAGTGAATTTAATCTATATTCTGTAGACCGATTTATTTCGGTGTTTATAACAGCGCTTGTTATCGTGGTACCGATGGCTTATTCTTCAAAAGTAACTGAAATAGCTCTATATCCAAAGTTCTTAGCTCTTACGATTATAACATTAATTCTCTCTATCTTCTGGCTAATTAAGGTTATAAGCCAGAAAAGGGTCCCTTCATTTTCAACACCCCTGGCGCTTCCTATTCTATTTTTCCTGATCATCAATGTCGTGTCCCTAAATGCAGCGATAAATGTTTATGCCAGTCTTTTTCCTTTAGCTCAACTTTTTACATTAATTATCTTATTCTTTATTCTATACAATCTTTTAACCCGGAGAGTGATTTATATTGTCCTGAAAGCATGGGCGTTGGTTGGTGCAATTGCAGCCGTAATTGGCATTTGCCAATACCTGGGTTTAGACTTTTATTGGATACCTTCTTCTGGAAATCCCAGCTCCACATTTGCTTACCGTAATATGGCTGCCATGTATTTGATCCTTACAATACCCGTCGCCGGATTCCTTTTCTTTTCAAGTCGAAGTGTAAACGAGTGGATTTTATGGGGTTTTGCATCAACACTGATGATAGTTTACCTCATTTATACACGAACAAGGGGTGCATGGGTTGGAATAGTTAGTGCAATTATCATTTCAGCAATCATCCTATTGGTGTTGAGAAAGAAAAGGCGTGATTTGTTTGTAGAATTGAAAAAAATATTTATAACACCGCGAAGTAAGTGGATAACTTTTTTAGTTTGTTTTGTGGTCATACTATTTATGTCATTCCTTAAACCGAATATCAAAGAAGCGAGCACCCTCAGTGCACAGAAATCAGAAGTATTAACGACTGCTACTTCAATCTTAAAGGGTGAGGGTTCGGGGCGGTTAGGGGTCTGGCAAAGCTCCCTGGACATGTTCCGGGACGACTTGAACTGGCTTTCTGGTGTGGGATTGAACAACTGGCACTTTTTATATCCATACTATGCAAATGGTCATATGGTCAGTACAAAAACCGTTCCATTTCGACCCCATAACGATTTCTTATGGATTCTAACCGAAACAGGGGTAGTGGGATTTGGTATTTATATCTGGCTTCTTTTTACTGCTATATATATGGTTGTTCAAATAATGAAGCATTCATTAGAATCAAAAGTCGTTCTTCAAACACTATTTCTCACCACCAGTATTCTTGCCATTCTGGGTCACTCACTGTTCAGTTTTCCCAAGGAACGCATCACTATATCTATGTTGTTCTGGATGATCCTGGCAATAATAGCATTCACACACAGAAATATGTGTGAGATTTCACCAGGGGTTAGAAGTCTACCGGTTCATTCGGGATTGAAATTTTTTAATCATTCAAACTATAGATTGGGAGCACTTGTGATTATATTTTTTATGATTTTATCTGTAGTCTCTACTGAAATAGCAAGACGTCATTTTTTTTCGGACTACCATTTCAGGAAAGCGCTACTGCTACCGATAACAAAGGTTAATTTAGTATTTAATGAATTAAGGAAAGCAGAGAAATACTGGTTCAATGACTGGAGAACAGCATATTATTACGGTCTAGCATATTTTAAATTAGAAAAATATCCTTCAGCCATACTACAATTTAAGCGATGTCTCAAATATAGTCCTTATTACTTAAATACGCATTACAATCTTGGTTTAACTTATTATAAAAGTATGGATTACTTAAATGCGATAGAGCAGTTTCTAATATGCATTAATATTGCTCCAAAATTTGCAAAAGCACATTATAACCTTGGTTTATCCTGGCATACAACAGGTAAATTAGAGGAAGCGGAAAAACACTACAGATTAAGCCTGGATCTGGATCAGCATCTTACCCACCCGCATAATAACCTTGGTGTTATCCTCATGGAGAGGCATGAATATGATAAAGCTCTAAATCATTTTAAAAAGGCACTGGAAATTGATCCCGATTTCCAGGAAGCTTTAAGGAATCTAGATAGTACTCTAGTGAAAATGCAAGCTCAGAAAAGCCCTGGTAGATCAGGTGAAGTAATTTTACCTTGAATAAAAAAAATACATATCTGAATGATTTTCAAAGGAGAGTCCTTTTCTTTCTCAAGTTCCATTGCAGCCCGTCTAAAGGGGTGAGAAAAAATAACTTGCCATTTTGGCAACCAAAGATAGATTGATATTATTGAACTTACATTAACATGTAATTC
>JAHIOG010000249.1 GCA_018895675.1 bacterium | reverse complement strand
TTTACCGTGCTTATCGGTTTTATCCCGGGGATCCAGGGTCGCTTTGCCGCTTATCACGCTGAAACTCACACTCAAATCAGGCAATGGATATTCTTGATCTCCATCCAGCCAGAACACGGACATTTCCAACGGCTCCGCCACTGGCAGACCCATCTTCGCCGATTGGTTTCCGCCCATTCCTTCGATTCGGATACTAGCGGGAATCTGTTCCATCATTGCCTGTACTTTTTCTTTAAAACTATTCAGCAAGCTGAGGTCTTTCGGTGATAAGCCGGTTATTTTCGTCATCGGCAGAACATTCGACTGGACGGTTTGCATCTGGTCCAGCGCCAACAGTATTTGTCCACGTTGAGCCAGTTCGAGTGATTCTTTGAAGCGTTTTTCACCCAGATTGACAGTTTCATCTACAAGTTCTTTCATGAACATGTGGTGTTTTTCTTCGGAAAAAGGAACCGCGACAAAAACCTGGTATTCGATTCTCGATTTGAACCCCTCCCGGATTTTCCACTTTTCCACAAAAACTTTATCGGGTTTTACCGAAATAATATTGCGGGAAACCACCTTGATTCGGGAGCTGGTAAAGGCATTATCCGTCGTGATCTCGCCACTGGATTCCACAATCTCATCCACGAATTCGCTTTCAATGATGCCTCCTAATGTCTCGATGATCTGTCGTCTGGCGTCGGCAAGGGCGTCGGCGCGGGCATCGGTTTCATCGGGAAAACGATGAGATATTCCAACGTAAACACCAGGGTTTACTTTATCAACCCATTTTGGTCGATCTTCCCTGGTAATACGCTTCTGTGCGTATAAAAAATTTCCAGTCATAAGGTAGAGCGCCAGAATGCTTACAACAATTTTCAGCATTCTAATGGAAGGCTGGTCTGTGTTTTGTTCATTTTTCATCGCTACTCCGGTTAAATATTTTGCTCATTAAGAATAAGTAGAAAATCCGTAAAATTCAATAAAAAGATAGATAATTAGTTCGGAATGTTATTTTTAACTGTCTCAGGAATTTTGTATATTCAAAACAGACCATGTTGAATTACCATTACCATATCCATAAACGCACTAATATTACGAAACATTTTAATACCTGAAAGTGAGGGAAATCAAGTGATGAAATCTTTCAAAATTCTTTCAGCAATCTTTATTTTTTTCTTGTTATCCACAATCCAGGCGCAGTTTATCGACGTGTTTGTTGAAATTTCCATCGACCGCATGCCCGAAACAGAACGAAATGATCTTAGAATACTGAAGCAATTGATACCGCCTTACTTTGAGAATTATGACTGGATTGAAAATACTTATGGAATTGAGATACCCATGAAGATCAGCATGTTTCCCCAGAGCGCAACCAGCAGCGGGTTCGAAAAAGTTTTTACGGCACAGATGTTTATTTCCAATGAAACCGGGGACCAGCGTTTTTTCGAAAAAAATTTCAAATTTGTTTACAATACCAATGATCCATTGATGCATTCCGATATGATCCATTCACTCACCGGCACATTCGATTTTTATGCATTCATGTTAATTGCCGGAGAACTCGACACCTATGACCAATTGGGCGGAAATAGTATTTATGAAAGAGCCCGGGATATTGCCACCCGCGGACAGATCTCCGAACGTCCTCACGGCTGGAAACAACGGATTCAGGAGTTGGACGAAATTCTGCGTCTGCGGGATTACCGTCTGGCAAAATATTATTACTGGCTTGCCATCGATCTGATTGATCAGAAAAAGACCACGGAGATCCCTAAATCTATAACAAAAATGCTCGACCATATTGACAAAATGTTTGAACAGAATGCCCGGGAACGGTACACCCATGTATTTCTGGATGTTCATGCTCGTGATATTGCCAAGTTTATCCGGGATTTCGGAACACCCAAACAATTTGATAAAATTATCGCTCTAAATCCCGATAACGAAGAGATTTACAAAAGAATTGTCAAACCGTAAGCAGCAGGATATCATTTTAAAATATCCATAAACCGGCGTTTCCCGAACAGATAAAACCCAAGTGCAATAGAACCGTGGTACAGACGATCTATGATCTTTTTATCGCAAACAGATCGAATGGAATTAGCCAGTTTGCGTTTTTGATAAATTAAACCCGGATGCATCAGGATCCATAAATGGGCTTTGATAATTGCAGTGACCCTGCCGCTGTCCCGTTTAATAATCGAAAACAACAGCGCCAAATAATCCAGCAACAACCGTATGGGAAAAATATAGAGTGTCATTAAAAAACGGTAATTGGATAAAAGCATCAACAGGCTGTTGCGGTGATTCAGGTATTTTTTAAAAGGTGATTCAGCGCCGAGAGTAAAGCCTGAACGGTGCCAAATCACAGCGTTCGGCTCAATTGCAATAGAATGTCCCATCAACTGGATCCGCCACTGAAGATCGAGCTCTTCCATATGGGCAAAAAGGATTCATCAAACAATCCCGCTTTTTTAACTACATCAGTCCGGGCTAAAAAGGCAGTCCCCGACGCCCAGAAGATGCGTTCGGAAAGATGATCGTACTGTCCTTCATCTTTTTCCACCAGTTCCACGATCCGTCCACGGGCAAAGGGAAAGCCGAATATATCCATCTCGCCGCCACAGGCTCCGGAATAATCAAAATATTTTCTGTCCTGGTAGGATAAAAGCTTGGGCTGAACGACCGCCAGGGATTTATCGGATTGCAATTTCACTAATAATCGTTCAATCCAGCCGGATTCATGAATAGTATCGTTATTTAAAATAAGTACAAAAGGGGTCTTTACCGCCTGAATACCGGCATTGCACCCTCCGGCAAAACCCCGGTTCCGGTCCAGTTTGATGATCTGTACTGATGGAAATTCCTTCGCCACCATAGCAACACTGCCATCAGTGGAGGCATTATCGATCAAAATTACCCGTAACGGAAGTTCCGTTGATCGAAATAATGAGGCAAAGCAATCCCGAAGAATATCTTCACCGTTATAGTGGGGAATGACGACTGTTATTTCAGTGTCAGCGTGATTCAATCAGCTCTACCATCTTAATTAATCTTTTGAGGGGCAACGAGGGAATCCGCCGATATTTTCGGTATTTTAGACCGATACTGATTTCGCATCGATTCGGCGCCTTTATCATTCGGATGAGCGGTGAGCCAATTATCTAAAACGCGGGTTGCGCCACTATAATCCTGAGATTCCTCATAAAGCCTGATCAATAAACTGATTAACTCAACATTATCCTGGTTTTCCTCATAAACAGGTTCAAGAATTGATCGGGAGGTTTCGATATCTTTGAGGTATTGGTAATAAATACTGGCGTATTTTGTTTTCTTTTTGGCGCTTAACTGCCTACCGCTCATTAATTTATCCAGACGTTTTCGCAGATCTTCAGACCTGCCCGCCTCATGATACAACATACCTAATTGCAGATAGGTGTCTTCGTTCGTGATCGGCAAACAGGATTCAGGCAGACGCGCTTCCATAGAGTCCAGTACTGCGAGCATCTTATCTTTGTCGCCGGAATAGAACCTGTCGACAGCAACCTGGAAAAATGCCGCCCGGTAGTTGCCAATGAGTTTTGTGATAGTATCATTAAAATAGACTTTCGGATTGTTCAGATTCCGGTATCTATAGACATTTAAAAGATTATTTTCAATCCGGTCGATATCGGTGCGCTTCACTTTTTGCGGATGAATACGGAATGTCAAGCCCTCCATCTGGAGAAAATCATCCATTCCGAGACGGTTGCTGGGTGATACGGTTGTGGCAAAGTAGATCGTACGTTTCCATTTTGATGCTTCAAGAATCTGCAATATCATAATATCCTGCACCCGTAAGCCCTGCCCCATGATAGTGGGTTTTAATTCCCACTCAATTTGTGGAAGATCACTTCCGGGTGGCGGCGATATCTTTACTTTGGATTTTTTCCATGGAATAACCGTCAGCCGCTCAATATCCGAATCGCTCAGACGACCAATCGGGATTTTTGGCTCGTTATTTCGTAACTGTTTGATATACCAGGGCGTGTTCAGGAGGCTAAGGTTGACGACCCGCACATCTTTGCGGACGCCTTCCACTTCCTGCATGTACCACAACGGGAATGTGTCATTGTCGCCATTGGTGAAGATAATCCCGTCGGGCTCACAACTCTGTAAAAGGTTAAAGGAATAGTCCCAGGCGACAAAATTTCCCTTGCGGCTGTGCTCGTGGTAATTTGCCCTCAAGACATTAATCGGCAACATAATCAATAGAACGGTTGTAACAATATAGGTTAGCGGCTTTCGCAATTTCGTGTTTTTTAACTCGGTAATATGACTGATCAGGGCGGTGGCGCCAATACCAATCCAGATGGCAAATGCAAAAAATGACCCTACATAAGAATAATCACGCTCACGAGGCTGGGGATCATCCTGGTTCAGGTACAACACAATCATTAAACCTGTAAACAAGAACAACGTCAGTACCGAGAGCGCCTTATTTTTATCTTTATTAAAATGAACCAGCAACCCATACAATCCGATCAGGAACGGAAATGGCAGAAAGAACTGGAAGGGATCGACATTCACGTCTTTTCTTCCGACAAACTGCCAGTTAAAATACCGGATATACATTTTTTTTATCTGATAATTCCAGAAAAAGTCCATGGAATTTTTATAGAGGTGTTTGGTTTCGGGTTTCCATTTCGCCCGATCAAAGATATCCGTAAATTCGCGTCTGCCATACTGTTCACGTTCCATGTATGCCACTGCCTGCTGGGTCGTTTCCGGATCGTTTTCATCAATAGCCGGGTTCTGGTTGCTGCGAATAAAAATTGTAGTGTAGGAAGAATACCCTACAATTATCAACACCAGTGACATTAATGCCAGCGACGCTATATGATGTTTCCTGCGGATTGCCCAGGCTGTCGCAGCAAAAACCAATAAAATCGTAACACCCACAGCAAATATACCCGTACTACCGGTACCAAAGCTATCGGCAATTTTAGGTAGTCCACGAATGACGCCGCTATTAATCAAAAGAAACACACCGGAAGCAGTAACTGCCATCAATACAGTTCTGCTATGTTCCTTAAACCGTTCGCTTTTTGTTCTGAGAAATAGCGGAATATAGATACCTAAAAAGGAGCCAATAGTCAAAACAGCCTGTGCAGAAAATGAATCAGTAATAACCGTACGCCAAAACAGGAACAGAATTGAAACGACTGCTATGCCGATAATGACATCAGCGACCAGCCAGACGATATTGGAGATTTTCGTGCGTTTGAAATAAATGATCAAAGCAATGAAAAAGATTGCC
>JAHIOG010000248.1 GCA_018895675.1 bacterium | reverse complement strand
AGCTTGTTTTGCAGAGAAAGATGGTACATTTACCAATACTGAAAGAAGAGTGCAGAGAATTAGAAAGGCAATTGATCCCCCTGGAATTAGTAAACCTGATTGGCTAATCATCACAGAGCTGGCAAACAGTATGGGTTATCCATTCAATTATCACTCTCCTGAAGACATCATGGCGGAGATAGCTGCTCTTACTCCAATTTATGCCGGAATAAATTACGAGCGCCTAGATGAAGAGTGGGGACTGCAGTGGCCTTGTCCGGATGTAAAGCATTCAGGAACCTCGATTTTACATTTAGGCTATTTTGATCGTCCTAAGGCTTATTTTTCATTAGTTGAACAGAATGGCTTGGAAAAGCCGCATTTCACACCGACAGAAGATATTCCGTTATTAGAGCCGCCCGGAGAGGAGTATCCATTTACACTTACCACCGGGAGTTTGTATTATCAATGGCACAGCGGTACTATGACCCGACGCTCGGCTACTCTCAGCCGTGAATTTCCCGAAGTATTCGCGGCAATAAATCCAAAGGATGCCGAACAACTTAAGATCCGAAATGGTGAACGTATTAGGGTTTTATCTCATCGTGGTGAGATCGAAACGGCCGCTTTACTTACTGATATGATCCAGGAAAAAACCATATTTATTCCGCTTCACTACAAAGAAACTGCCACTAAGATGTTGATCAATCCAAGCGTTTTTGATAAAACGAAAACTTTTGAATTGCTATGTGCTGTAAGAGTTGAAAAGCTATGAGAGCAAACAAAGAAAAGGAATTAAGGATTCTAAAGAGAAAGAACCTTTTTACTCTGATGTCCAGATTTCTGGAGGATAGGGAGGTAATTGCACCTATTAAGGGTCATGGTGGCGAGGTGATCTTTTACCCTATTGAGAAAATCGAAGACGTGGCATGGGATTGGACTTATGTAAACACTGTACTTCCGCCGAAAAGATTTTTTCTTCCGCAGACTGAGGAGCTATTTCATTATAAAAACCAAAACAAGGGCTATGAAATTACCCCAATCTATAACGATAGAGTTCGCATGATCTTTGGAATACGTCCTTGCGATGTTAATGCCCTTCTTTTTTTGGACAAATTCTTCGGTGGAGGTCCCATTGGCCGGCGAGTACCCGTGGCTGAGCCAGGCATTCTTCAGGATCGCTACTATGCAACCCGAAGAGCAAATACCTTCATTATTGCTTTCGGCTGCCATCAACCTGGAGAAAACTGTTTCTGCATCTGTTGTGACAGCGGACCTTTCCTCAAAGAGGGCTTCGATCTACAATTAACGCAATTAGGAGGAGATGAATACATTGTGGAATTAGGTTCAGCCAGAGGACTTAAGATTTTCTACGGACACGAAGATTTATTCCGATCGGCTACCAATGCAGAAGAGAAAAGGCTAACCGAGATCAAGGACGAAGCAACTCAACAGTTTGGGAATACGCGTGCTTACATCAGTAAAGCTATTCACAAGATCACCCGCAATCAAGTCCCTGATGAACTCTGGGAAAATCTGAGCGATCGCTGCCATAACTGTGGGGGCTGTTCCTATGTTTGTCCTACCTGCTGTTGCTATAATGTTGTGGATGTGCCTATAAACAAGAGTGAAGGTAGCAGGATAAGAACTTGGGATAGCTGTGCTTTTGCAGGATTTACAAAGCTTGCAGGTGGTGATAACCCACGCTCCGAGAAGAAAGATAGATTGAAAAGACGGTTTTTCCATAAACTATCCTATCATTATATAGAAAAAAACGGGAGACATGGATGCGTCGGTTGCGGAAGATGCATTACCACCTGTTTTGCCAATATAAGTATGCCAGACATCGCTGATAAAATCAGAAAAGGGATAACAAGTTGAAGGATATTTATCTTCCAGATGTTACCACAATTGATGATATAACCGAAGAAACTGGGGACGTTACAACTTTCACTCTACGATTTAAGGATAAAAGATTGCAAGAAGAATTCGATTATAGACCAGGTCAATTTGTTGAAGTCTCTGTTTTCGGAGTTGGTGAGATACCAATTTCCATTACCTCAACCCCATCAAGACCAGGATTCTTAGAGCTTAGTATTAAAAATGCAGGCTTGGTATCGGGCGCCCTTCACAAGCTTTCTAAAGGAGCAGAGGTCGGCGTTAGAGGACCTTTTGGAAACGGGTTCCCTTATGAAAGAGCTTTTGGGAAAAATCTACTCTTTGTGGGTGGTGGGATAGGATTAGCTCCACTACGATCTTTAATCAATTTTGCTCTTGATAACCGTGACAGATTTGCAGACTTTTCCATACTTTACGGTTCCCGTACACCTGCGGATTTGGTTTTCCGCAAAGAACTTGAGCTTTTGGGAAAGCGTCCTGATGTGCGGACCTTTATTACTGTGGATCGTGGAGATGACCAATGGCAGGGTAACGTGGGTGTAGTGACAACCTTGTTCCCCAAAGCAGACATAACCAGCGAAGACACCCTGGCCTTTATCTGTGGTCCCCCAGTTATGATCCCCTTCGTAATCCACGGTTTAATAAAGATCGGCTTCTCAGATGAAACAATCATCTCCACTTTGGAGAGGCACATGAAATGCGGAGTAGGTAAATGCGGTCATTGCTGCATCGGACACAAGTATGTATGTCAGGATGGGCCTGTATTCTCTTATAAAGAGATGAAGGAGATGGTAGAGAAAGCATAGTGGAGCAAATTCGCAACTACAAGTGTAATATAGGAACATGGTAAATGTTGATAAGCAAAATGAAAGAAGTTTGGATATGCCTTAAAGCCGGAAGAGTCACCCTGCCTTACCCTTTCAAACCAGCAATACCTCCAGATGGATTTAGAGGAAAGCTTGAGATAGATAAGGAAAAATGTATAGGCTGTGCTGGATGCGCAAATGTGTGTACACCAAGGGCTATTATCGTTACCGATTTAAACGGTGACTGGAGGAAAATCGATTTCTATCTGGAACGGTGCACATATTGTGGTCGATGTGAAGAAGTTTGCCCTGAAAATGCGATTGTCATGACCAAGGAATTTGAGACAGCAACCAACTCCAAGGAAGATTTGCATATATCTGTTGAGCTTTATATGGGTTCATGTCAGCGCTGTGGCCGCTGTTTTACTCCAGTACACCCTCTGGACAAAATGATGGTTACAGGATTTAGGGAGAATTGAATGTTGACAGGGAAACAGTTACTAGAAGAGCTGAAAAGAAAATTTGAAAACCAGATTATCTATTCTGAAGAAAAGACGCCGGGTAAAATATTTATTACTATTCAACCAAAATCTTTGACCTTTTTGGCAGATTATCTTTTAAATAAATTAGGATTTCGTTTTGTGATTAATATAGGCACCGATGAAATTCCACTGACCGGAGACTATGTGATCTCTTATATATTTTCACTGGATAACGAAAAACTGTTTGTGTGCATCCATATACATGTTGATCCTGACATCCCTTTTATAGATTCCATCACTCCAATAATCCCGGGTGCGAATTGGGCAGAGCGGGAAGTTCGTGACATGATCGGGGTTCATCCAAAGAATCACCCGGATCCCCGTCGATTGGTACTTGCTGATGATTGGCCCGATGATATGTACCCTTTATGTAGGGACTTCCCTT
>JAHIOG010000247.1 GCA_018895675.1 bacterium | reverse complement strand
TGCCGCGTCAAGCAGGTTTGTTGATTCAATCAGATCTTTCGGAAGATCGACTTCGCCGGATGTTTTGGAAAGCTGGGTTTCGGGAAAAATAATCTTGGCGACAACCAGCGCAGCCGGGGCAGACATAACACTGGCTGCGATCAGGTGTCCGGCGCTGATGCCCATGGCGATATATCCCGCCAGAACACCACCCGCAATGGTGGCAAATCCGCCGACCATGACTGTGAGTAGCTCGGAAAGCGTCATATCATTTAAAAACGGTCTGATCAACAGGGGCGCTTCGGTTTGACCAACAAAAATATTAGCGCTACAGGACAGAGTTTCAGCCCCGCTGGTGCCCATGGTCCATTGCATGAAACGCGCCATCCAGCGGATAATATTTTGCATGACGCCAAGATGATATAAAATTGACATGAATGCTGCGAAAAAGATGATGACCGGAAGAACGCTGAACCCGAATTGAAATCCAAAACCAGGCCAGGTATCAGAGCCGGGGAAAAAGTATTTCTTCAATGCAAGATTTCCGAATAGAAATTCTGCTCCGAGATCGGATAAACTTAAAAATCGTTCAACCTTTTGGCTGATAACGGCAAATATTTTTTCACCGGTAAAATCGTGCGTAAAAAGCCAGATGTAGCCAGAAGTTAATAACCCGGCGACAAGATGCTTTTGATAGGATGAGACTTTTATTATGGCTTTGATGATAATTGCCAAAAGCAGCGTCCACCACACCCAGCCAAGAGCGCCCGCAAGACTCAGAAAATAAAACACGACAGCAGACAAAACGGCGAGAAGAATGACTCCAACAGCTGAAAAGACCGGGTTTCCAGCTAAAAAGCCCGCATTGACCTCATCCTTGAAAATGTACAATACGATTAGTGCAAGAAACACAATCATTGATAAATATGACAGCGCCGGCGCGCCAAGAATGATAGCCGCGAAAAGCATTTGTAGAATCAATCCCCAGGCGACTGTTCTGAGGTTTATTTTCCGACGGTTGTTTGACATTAAAAATGCAATTCCAAGTAATGTTATAATTCCGAGAATTCCTATAAAGCGCATTTTAAATTTCCTTTATGGTTTTTGGTTGGATACAGTTCGCGGATATGAGAAGTTGCGAAGCAATTTGGACCAAGGCTCTGCAAAGGATGTCCCTCATATCCGCCTTATAAAAAGAACGTTTTTTCTCTGTTAAATTTTATTTGCAAAATCTGTAAAATTATCAAACCAGTATTTCCTTTGTGGTTCTGGAACGCCGGCGACTCCTCCATGCGCAGGTGTTAGTAATAATTTTGTCCTTATATTAAATCCGTTAAAAAGGTAGACTTTGTTTTCTTTTTTTTCTCCTGCTGTTTCAAATATTCTTGAATATCCATCAATTTTTCTGTATCCGTCAGCGTGTTCGGTTCCCTTTGGATCAACAAATAAAATTGTATAGTCATTTCCCTTCTGCATCCAAAATATAAAATCGGGTTTAAATTTAGCCATATTATTATTTTTAGGATTGTAATAAGGAATATAAACTTCATCTAATGTTTCATCTAATTTTGAAAACATCCACCAATCGAATTGCACAAAAACATGGCTGTCGCTTTGCAAATATTTCTCAAGCTTCTCAATAAATTTCACTTCGCTTTCCACCTCAATAATATGACTTAAATAATCCACTTTTAAGCTTTCAGAAACAATCAGCGGAATGTAATAATGATTAGCTAAATATTTTATTTTTAGCTTCTTATTATTGAATTCTAGATATTTCTCTTTTACGTAATTTTGCTCAATTCTTTGGATGTCTGCGGTATACTTTTTAATGTCTTTATGATCCTCAAAATCTAACTGCAACTGTTCTAAAACCGACTCCTTTTGAGAATAATTCTTAACTTTTCTAAGGTCGTCGAGTATTTTATTGAATTTCTCTCCAGCGCTGAATTTTACTTTTCTAAAATGCACAATCTCATTATCAAGTTTTTTAAATTTGTCAAATTCACTGCTTCTGACGCTAAAGTAATCAAACATTCCGCCTAACAACAGTTCCGGCTCGGCGATTGTTCTTTCTTCACTAAAATCGTAATACTTCTCCGGTTCTCCTATACTTTCACCGACCTTTTTCAAAACCTTTGTATCGCATTCGTATCTTGCGAGAATCACTTTTTCTCCCAAATACTTAAACAAGGCGTCAGCTAAGACAAAATCTTCATTGCTTATAGGATATTTTTGGATATCTTTTTCCTCGGCAAATATTTTATCGGACTCTCTGTAAACAGGAATAAGCAATAAGTGTTTTGCGGCTTCCTTGTTCACATCAAACGCATGTCCAAGGTCTTTATCCTGTTTTTCCTCCTTTAAGGTTTTTATTATTTCTTTTAGGTTCTCA
>JAHIOG010000246.1 GCA_018895675.1 bacterium | reverse complement strand
TATACTGATCTGCAATCTCAGAGCGGTCGCGGGTCTGTGACAGGACTTCACTACTAAAAAAGCTAAGTGTTAAAAATACCATAAGTACACCAATTAATTGTTTCATGATACCCTCTTGTTTGAATTGAAATATACATTAAATCTCCGGATATATGGAGAGAATATTTTTGATTTTGTTACATTATATTTAACATCAGTCAAATATAGCCTTAAACACCGTAGTAAAGCAAATATTCATATGGCGTTGGTCGTTTCCGGTTTTCCAGGAATTCGTTCGTGATTTTATAATCGATCCAGGTCTCGAAAATATCTTCCTGAAAGACATCTCCCTTAAGGAGAAATTTGTAATCCTGTTTCAGATGATCGAGCGCCGATTCAAGTGAGGTTGGTAACGATTTGATTGAATTTCGAACATTATCATTTTGCGGATCGAAGAGATTTACATCGAAAGGACCAAATCCTTCATCTGTAATGTTTAATTTATTCTGAATTCCGTCGATTCCGGCAAGCAGCATCGCCGACATGGCAATGTACGGATTGCAGGTGGCGTCCGGTGGACGGTATTCGATGCGCTTTGATTCCGGACTGGTGGCGTACTTGGGAATGCGAATAGCAGAACTGCGGTTTCCAAGGCTGAAGAATAGAGCCACAGGCGCTTCAAAACCTGGGATCAGGCGTTTGTAGGAATTGGTCGAAGGATTTGTCAGAGCCGTGATTGCCGGCGCATGTTTTAAAACGCCAGCCACATAAGATTGTGCCAGCGGACTTAGTCCTCCATAACCATCGGCGTCATAGAAAAGCGGCTTTCCATCTTTAAAAAGATGCTGGTGAAAGTGCATACCGCTGCCGGGTTCGTCATGGAGCGGTTTCGGCATGAAGGTCGCGGTTTTACCATATTTTTTAGCAACCATCTTGGCGATATATTTGGTAAGAACCGTAACATCAGCCATGCGGGTTAAATTTCCGAGCAGTACTTCGATTTCTACCTGCCCGGAACTGCCGACTTCATGATGGTGGTAACTTACGGGGATTCCGCAATCTTCCATTACTTTAACCGTTTCGGAACGGATGTTGTAAAGTTCATCACAGGGGGGAGCTGCATGATATCCGCGATGATTAAACAGCTGGTAACCATCTTGTTTACCTTCATCGAAATAATTGCTCCAATGAGCCTCATTGGAATTGATTTTAAAATAGGAATAAAAGGGATCATTTCGATAATCGATACTGTCAAAAATATAATATTCGAATTCGGGACCCCATTTACTTTCCGTTGCAATTCCCGTTGACAACAGGTATTCTTCGGTAAGAGCAGCAATATATCGGGGGTCCTTGTGAAAGCGTTTCTTTGTATCCGCTTCGGCGATATTACATAAAATACTCAAGGTTGGATATTCGTGAAAAGGATCCATGAATGCCGTTTCAAGATCCGGGATCAATACCATATCACCAGCTTCGAGAGCTTTAAATCCAGGAGTGGAAGAGGAATCGAATCCGACTCCTTCCTGTATGAGTTGATCATTAAGCTGGTGCGCCGGCATGGTAATATGATGAAGCCCGCCAAACAGATTGGTGAATTTTAAATCGATGAAACGAATATCATTTTTCTGGATATACTCCGTTGCTTCTCCCAGCGCAGTAAACATACAAACCTCTTTGAACTTTAATTATATTCATTCAAAGGATAATATAACGTAAACAATTTAATTATAACAACAAAAAAGTGGGCTATATGCTTAAATTAATTAAGATTCTTCACATGATTATTAGCAAGGTTGCTGGCCTGAAATACAAAAGTGGTTTTTAGTGTATTGATACAGTAAATTCTTACATGTTTGTAAGGAGCTATTTGTGGAAAAGATCGAAAAACGAAGAGATTATATCAGCTGGGATGATTATTTCATGGGCGTTGCGCTGCTTTCGGCTCAACGGAGTAAAGATCCCAATACTCAGGTTGGTGCGTGTATAGTTAACCAGCAGAAAAAGATTGTCGGAGTTGGATATAACGGTTTTCCTACCGGTTGTTCCGATGAACTTCTATCCTGGAATAGAGAAGGCTCTTTTTTAGAGACCAAATATCCCTTTATCTGTCATGCAGAGCTGAATGCCATTCTTAACAGTATATCGAGGGATTTGAATAGCTGTACTATCTATGTGGCTCTATTTCCCTGTAATGAATGCGCCAAAGCAATTATTCAAACAGGCATTAAAGAGGTCGTATATCTTTCTGATAAATATAAGGATACCGACGCAGCCAGGGCGTCTAAAATTATGTTTGATCAAGCGGGTGTAACGCTCAGAAAAATGAAAATCGGTCGAAAGTCTTTAGAGATTCACTTTGATGAGTCTACTATCTAAGCTAACCTGGATAAACCCCCAAAGGGACAGGCCCCGAAGGGGCAGGCAGAGCCCAAAAGGAAAAGAGTTAAAAGTGAAAAATGAATAGGTTGTCCAGGCCAGGCGATTCTGGTTGCTGGATACTGGATACTGGAT
>JAHIOG010000245.1 GCA_018895675.1 bacterium | reverse complement strand
TCATCAGAAATGTAATTCTGATCTAAAGCCACATAAAGATGAGATTGCAGCTCAGCCGCTGAAGCATGTGCTATCCCAAGGAAATTAATAAACTCCTTTTTAGTGCGTCTGGCAAAACCTTCTGCAATATTTGCCATGATTGAAATTGAAGATCTTTTAGTCTGATCAATAAGACTATAATCACTACGATAACTCTTAGCACAAGAAATTTTATAGACTTCTTTAACCAAAATCCTCCCCTTCTTCCATGCCTCAATATCCTCAAATCGCTCAATCCTCCCCATACTAACACCTATTATTTATATCTAAAAAAACTCCCAAACTCTCCAACTCTATAACTCTGAACTCCTGAACTCCCAAACTCTCCAACTCTATAACTCTGAACTCCCAAACTCTCCAACTCTTAAACTCCCGAACTCTCAACTCTCTTCCCTAAAATCCCCGACGGCCTGAACAGCAAAAAAACGATGAGTACACCAAACGCAATCGCATCCTTCCAGCCTGCCGAGATATGCCAGATACCGAGATTCTCGACGATACCCAGGAAGTAAGCGCCTAATACTGCCCCCGGAATCGAGCCTATTCCTCCGACAATCGAAGCGATAATTCCCTTCAGCAAGGCAGAGAATCCCATCGTCGGTTCCAAATTGGTCTCAAAGGAGATCAGTATACCGGCGATGCCCGCCAACGCTGAACCGATCGCAAAAGATGCCGTGATGATTCGATCCGGGTTGATGCCGACGACGTTTGCCGCTATGCGGTCGTCCGCCACCGCCCGCATGGCTTTGCCAAGTTTGGTACGCTGTATAAAGAGCCACAACAAGACAAGAAGCACAACTGCAACCAGAAGAATCACTATCTGAATATCGGTGATCACCGCTCCCAGAATATGATGTCCTTCTTTCACCGGACCGGTGCGGATGGACAGTATCTGGGCGCCATAAATCATCTGGATCAGGTTCTGCAGAAAGATAAAGACACCGAAGGATGCCAGAAGAAAAATCAGGTTTGACGCTCGCTGCTTACGTAATGGATGATAAACAAACCTGTCTATCAGAACACCCAAACCGGATGCGAACAGAACTGCCAAAATAAAGGAAATTACAAAAGGAATTTTCAGC
Organism: bacterium; assembly: GCA_018895675.1. GTDB lineage: Bacteria > Fidelibacterota > UBA2242 > UBA2242 > UBA2242 > UBA9312. The sequence goes on along the minus strand of JAHIOG010000245.1, from coordinate 3,962 downwards.
AAAATAAAGAACGTATATGCCAGGTAAGCGCCTAGGGTATAGACAATTCCGTGGGCAAAGTGGAAGAACCTCACCGTCCGGTAGATGACTGTGAAGCCAATCGCGATCAGGGCATAGATGCTGCCGGCGATGATACCATTTAGTGTAAGCTGCTGAATCATTTTATTCCTTGTAGAAATTGCTGAACTATTTCAAAAGCATCTCTTCGATAAAATTCCCAATCTTCGGATTCTCCAGCTTCGGGAAGTATAAAATCAGCCAATCCAATCGCACCCACTGAATCTAACGTAGAAAATAATAAAGATAGTTTTTCTATTGCTTCCTTTATCAATTTGTTATTTAAATATTGCTGAATATCACCGACTACACTATCGACCCCCAGCTTATAATATTTAAGGATTGAATAAATATCGTAAGCATCCTTTATTCGACTTATATCATCATCAAAAGCAATCGCTTTCGTTGTAATAGACGCAACGGCACCAGCTATTTTAATGTCTACACTATATTTCGCATTATTAGGTAATCGCCCTTCTATATCGATTACTTCATTATTCTGAAAGGCAATATCTAATCCTCTTGCTTTTCTTGCCAATATATCCTGGATTCTTTGATGCCTGTGTTTTTTACCAGTACCTCCATATTCAGAGGCTAAAAAATCTACATGAATAATCTTTCCATGCATTCCTTTCTCAAAACTATAAGGAATTGGCTGATTGTCTTTACTTTTTCTGATTACGTAGTTATTTCTCTCAAATTTTTGTCTAATACTTTCATAAACCTCACTAACAGATGGTATTCTTTCACTATTAATAGCAATATCAATATCTATTGAACCGATATGTTCAAATTCAACATCTTGCGGCTTATGCCGTTCAAGTAAAAAATATGGCGCCCATCCCCCGATCAAAACAAGATTTTCTTTGTATTTCTTGAGAAGGGCAAAGACTTCCATCAGGATACTCTTTGAAAAGCTGACAATATTCTCCTCGTATGTTGATATATCAACCATAATCAGAAACTGAAATATTTTTCTCTTAAAACTCTTGCCTGTTCCTTACCTCTCGCCGGGTAATTGAGTAGATCCAGGTAAAGCTGTATGTTACCAACTATTTTTACTCCTTCAAATACTTGTATTGGATTTAATATACCTTCGTCATAAGGTGTAACAATATGGACATTACCTCCGGAATCCACAGCTTTTAATTTCGCTTCTTCAACAAACTTTTCAATATCACCGATCAAATAGATATGAACATGAGGAGTATGCACATAAGGAATTATAAAGTTAGCCCCGGCAAAAAGAGTAAAAGCATAAGAGTAGCTTCCCTTTTCTGCAATATCTGCTAATCTTTTAATAAGCGCTTTATAAATACTCTCCGAAAGATAGAAACTATCTATTTTATTTACTTTAGTAATTTTATAAACAGAACACCATTTTTCTAAAAGTCCCGCTGGATTGGTAAGGTAAACACCTTTTTGGGTTTGCTCTATATACAATTCATCAGCCAATTTTTTAATGACATTGTAAGTTCCGCCAAGACTTATATTGGCTGCTGCTGCGAGTTCATTTAACCGCCATCTTTTCTCCGGATTTTCAAGAATAATTCTTATAAGGCGGGTGGATTTGGGTGAAAATAAAAATTTTAATTCCTTTCTGTCTCTTTTGGGACTTTCCTGACTTTCTTTAAGAATATAGACATCTTTGAGAAAAATCCCCACATTGCCAAATGTGTCAATATAACTCACCCCTTCATCACGACAGAGCGCTCTTGATCCCGGTCCAAAATACGGGGATATAACAAGAGGATTTAAATCCGGATATTTTGCCTTTATTTTTATTAGATATGATATGCCACTCTTTAAAAATCTGGGCTCAACTGTTTTACGCACTTCCGTAATAAAACTTTTCCCGGCAAGCTTATTCTCAATTGATCCTTCAGTATATTTACCTTCTGAGTTTTTAATAATTTTCAACTGTAATCTAGTTTCAGAAGCTGTTTTTTTATTGAGTTCGGTAAAGGGCTCAGTCTCGATAACTGTACCCTGCGATAGGTTCAGACTATTCCGCAGAACGTTTATGGCTCTATTTAATATATCAACCTTTTCCAAATTTTCACCATTTCATCATTTTCAGCGTTACGGTGAAAATAGCATTTTTAGTGAATAAATGCAAGTAAAAATGAGTTTGTTAGATAAGCTCCCGGAGGTTTGAGATTTCTATTCCGCAATGAGATTTTTTATTTTTTCGATGTTCATATTATCTTCAATTGTTTCTTATACAAGTAATATTCGCCTGGTTCTTTCATGAATTAATACTGCTGTTTTGTATTTCTATAATGAACATTTCTTTGAATTTTGGTTGTCTCTTTTAACCAATCCCGGTTATGCCGAAGGGGGGAAAAACTTCACTGTGCGGTAGATGACTGTGAAGCCAATCGCAATCAGGACATAGATGCTGCCTGCGATTATACCATTAATAAACAATTGTTCGAGCATATGTCAGATACCTTCTGAGATTTTAGCATATCTTGCGCTTAGAAATTTTGCTCTGAAATCCGACATCCATGCATGGACGCTAAATTTGCCATTTGGGTCAAATCCCGCTAATAAATATGCAGAACGATCATATTTGCTATTCAAGAGCCACGTCCACCAACGCATATCAGGTAATCTACCTGTTAAATGTCTCATCCTTGCAATAAATACAAGATAGCGTTGTAAACTTAACCCTAACTTACCTTCATCCTCAAAAATTCTTCTAATTTGTTTGGCTGTTTTATTAGAATATTTAGCAGGTGGCTCAAATGTTTTTGGTGCCTTAAACCAAAAGTCTTCTTTATCAATATAAGAAGTTACTAGCATATCTTCAAATGCCCAAGATCTGAAGCGAAAAAGATTGCCAAGCTGTTTACTTGTCACACCTTTAGGAACACATAGTATTATTTCATTTTTTTTAGAGGCTTCTTCAATCTCATTCTTATTGAAAGGACATCTAGAAAGTGAAAACTTTCTGCCAATAATTCCTTCAATACCGATATTGATATACCACTTTTCTAGCGCTTCTCTTACATATTCAGCATTAAACGGGTCAGTAACTGATGGCAGAAATCGACTTAAGTCCTGAGGTTTTAAGATACCATCAGCTATCATAGCTTGTATTAGGTTTAATATTTGTTCCCTTGAATTCACTATTAATCTCTCTTCATTAGTTCTTCGATAATTTCTGTAATTTTTGTTTCCACCCTTTCGAGAAAGAATGAGTCTACTGCACTAATGTTATCAAGATTGACAAGACTTATAATTTTGTCATCTCCACTTGTAAATTCTATTAGCCAATCAAAGAAATATTTGTAAACTTTCCCCTCTATTTCGCCCAAATCCTCATCTGTAATTACTCCTGCTTCTTCCTTTTTCCCCATTCCTATTATTGTAGTATCACGTTCTACCAGCAAGAATTCCTCCCTCTTTATCAACCACTTTAGCCAATCGTCTTTCATCCTCATCTTCTGAGGTAATATAGAAAGATCAATACTTTTCTTATTCAAATATTCCGGAAGTTGATTCATCCTTCTCTCGATAAATTCGGAAGGTATTAAGTAAGTTTTAACTCCTGCGTATGAATTCATCATTATTATTTGTTTGTTTCTACTATCATTATATAAATCTTTTCGCCAAATAAGAATTCTATGAGCTTCATAAGGATTCTTCGTTGAGGATTCTTTTATTCGCTTTGCTTGGAGAGTTAAAAAAGTTATGTAGTTATCGTTGAAAAACCAACTGTCAGGATCCATTCTGTCGATGGAGAAAACCCTTTGAGCTCCATTATTTCTTTCGATAAATTTACGTATTGTCTCAGACTTAAGTTCTTCATATTTTAGAGGAACTCTTCTTAATGTTTCGTATCGCTTTCTAATAATATCGATAAATTCTCTTCTTATTTGGTGGTTTTCACTCACTTG
>JAHIOG010000244.1 GCA_018895675.1 bacterium | reverse complement strand
GCCCTTAAATTAGTCAGCACAATATTAATAATCATTGTGATAGGAATCAAGCTCTAATATATAATATTGTGGCACTACACTTTTGAACTTTTTCAGGGGTAAATCCCTCTAAGTCGTTGATTTTATTGAACAAAATATTTTGAAACAGCTCTCAACTGTAGAAGAAAAGTCTAATTAACTATGCCTGAAAAATTGCTGATAAAATCGGGATGAGTTATGTTTTTTGGTTACTCCTCAACTTAACTCTTCCCGGCTTCGCCCGGAAAAGTCAAGTTTCACAAATATTGGAAAAATACATTTCGCAAAGGTACTTTATCCAATTTTTCGGATGCTAAACTATTTCAGATATAACTGGAATGAACTTTTCGAAAGTTTTTAAATCAAGAGTGATTGTTGTACTAATCCGCGTCTCACCTCCGGAGCGGAGAGACAAGGAAAACACATTTTGTTGCTACGAATGTAACTTATCTGAATGGCTAAGCGGAACTGTTCGAATTTTTCTTTTATAATTTATTCACGAACAGGTACTGGGCTAAGAATATTAGCGCTGATTTTTTATTTTCTCTAATTGTTGCCTGGACTCGGGAGCAATAAGAAAAAACTTCTCGATCTTTTCACAGACATATTGATTGCAACAGGCGCAATTCACAAGCCGTTTTTCCAAACAACATTTTCTTATAGCGCATACTTTGCAGTGATTGAAAAGAATTTCGCTATCGGACAGGCAGCCGTTGCAATTAATATCTTCCGTCTTAATGTCGGCATTGTATAACTTTGACCAGTTATGCGCAGTTTCCGCTCTCTTTTCATCATCATTATTTACTGTTGCCAGAAATGCACCGCACTCGTGACAACTCAAACCACAACAAGCTATCATTGCATTCATATTTGTTCCCTTTTATTTAACAAGTTTTCGGATAGAAAATTTTTAGTCATTCGAGCCAATTATTCATAAAATTCTGTCTAAACGCTGGAGCGTTTAGACAAGGAAAGGATCTACAAGCCAAAGTTAAGGGTAATCCCCAACAAGACAATATATTCACTGAAATCAATTACTTTGACGCTATTAAATTTCTTCTGAGCGTACAGGTATTTGCCAATACCGTATAAACCAACCGGTCCGAATAGCCTGACATTTATTCCTCCTTCAAGATTATAAAGGAATCCCTTTACCATTTCATCGGGCTCATCTTCACCTTTTGGAACTTCAAGCCCGCCAATACCACCTCCCAAAAATACATTTGCCCTCTTCCACCTGTCTAACGGCGTCATGTAAAGAATATTAACAGCAACCAAACCGGCAATTTCATAAGAGTGGGTTGGATCGGGACAATTTGTGTAATATTCATTGGTAATCGAAAGAGCTACGGGGAGCTTGCCTGATCTAATATCCAGTGTATGCTGACCTCCACCTAATTTGCCAATGGGGGACCGGCTATCAGAAAATCCTCCCTGACCTAATCGAAAGGTAAAATAAACATTTTTCTCCTTAGAAGAACCTGCTTCTTGAGCAGACAGTTGACCTAATAAGAAATAAACAGCGCCGATAAACAGTAATATTGTGAGAAGAAATTTTCGCAACATAACTCTCGACCTTTCTTTCACCCCGCCAGCAGAAAGTCATGCTTGTAAAGGCGTGGATGAATGGTTTTCCGGGCAGGGATGACCCTTTGATAAACTTAGTGCAACATCCGACGGACTCAAGATGACACCCAATAAAATATTTTTACAATCTTTTTTAAAGTGGAATCATAGCCGATTAGTCTTCTATAATTCGCCGAACGGCTCGAATACTATGACGACGATAGTTATTATAATTTGAATCTTCCGGATTAAAACTGTCGATTCGGACTCTTCCGGAGCAATGGATAAACTGGTAATCGCCGATGTAAAGCCCCACGTGAGTGATCCGATCCGGATAAGGACTGAAGAATATCAGATCCGCGGGCTTCAGGTTGTTCGGAAAATCAGTAGTGTCAACCGCAACGCCTTCAAACACCTGCATGCTGGCGTCCCGTTGCAGGACATAGCCGTTTTGCCGGAAAACAATTTGAGTAAAACCGCTACAGTCCATCTCCTTCGGCGAAGCGGCGCCCCAGGTATAAGGTCGTCCAACGAACAAATAGGCTGTTTTGATCACATTTTCCGGAATCAGCGGATTTTGCAAATAGTCCTCAAAATCCTGTAACGATTTGCTGCGGATATATCCCATTCGACCATCAGCGTAAGCGACTTTTGTCCATTTACGTCTCTTCTCAATTATTTTAAACCGGTTTCCCATTACCACATCACTGACCGGCATGGCTTTCCTAGTTGGTTTCGAATAGACAACACCTTCCAGATCAACAAATACTACCTTCGGGCTGCTTTCCCATTCCTCTTTAAAAGTTTTATCCCCCGCGACGACCCGGTCATCGGATACCCAGCCGAGATAGCCATCATCTGTTCTGACAAAATAAAAATCGTGTTCTTTCTTCAAAATATCCAGCGACAATCCTCTTAATGTCTGGGTAACCATTTCTTCAGATACTGATGGTCTGCGGCGCAGGATAGCTATTGAATTTTTTGGAACGGCAAAAATAATACCGTCCATAACGTCATCGGGAAGTAACTTTACATCTTTTTTAAACCGGATTACCGGAAGAGCGCTTTCTATTTTTCGATACAGTTCCATTTGCGCCGGTTTATTGTCGGTTTCACCCCGAAGGATGTATTGATCTTCTTCATACTGAGGCTTAAT
>JAHIOG010000243.1 GCA_018895675.1 bacterium | reverse complement strand
GTATAATTCAGGCCTGAAATCTTTGAATATGCCGATATCAAGATTGTTGATATTCAGACGCGCATCTATTTGAGTTGGAGCCAAGCAGCCGGCCAACGATACGATTTCACGGCTGTTCAAGAAAAATGTCAGATCAGATACGACTGACCGGCGTTCCGCCAGATTGACATTGCCGCTCAGATGAAAATCATTAGACAGGTAATAGCCGGTTAATTGTGTTATTTGAATATCATTATCCCTGATCTGTCCATCGATTTTAATTTTTTCAATCGGCGGCTGCCGAAAATCGGTTTGAACAGCACCATTATTGAGGTATAAGCTGCCTTTAAAACGGGGATTTACCCGTGTTCCGCTGATTTGAATTTTTGAGTTCAGACGACCTTCCAGGCGATATACCGGGATAAAGGGTTCCAGAACGCTCAAATCCAAATCGGTAATCTCGATGTCGAGATCGGTATATTTTGGCATTAAAGTGCCATTTGTATAAAGGATTTTCCGGTTGCGACTCAGCATTTCGAAATAAAGATTGTAGCTTCGAATATCTGTCTTATCGATCCGTCCAGTAATTTGAATCGGCAATCCGCTGAGAGATGCTGTGAAAGAATTGATTTGCAGAAATGAATCGGTTGCCGTGATGCTGGTTTCAACGGAGTCCATCAGATGTGAAACACTGCGAATCTGAAGCAGACCCTCGGAAATTGTGGCGTTTGCTGAAAATTTTGGAGCTGCCAGGTGTCCGGAAACATTCAACCGGGCATTCATTTTTCCGCCGATCTGTTCGAGATCTTTAACCAGTGGCTGAAATTTGGCCAGGTTAAGATTGTTGATTTCAGCAAATCCGTCTATATGGGTTTTTGTGATGGAGAATTCGGACCTGGCAATGTCCGTGCCGTAGAGCGCGACATTCAGGTTCAGGAGAAAATTATCAAAACGACGGGTATATATTGTACCCTGGGTATGAACGGGAATTCCACTGACAATTGCATCCAGGGAATGCAGTGTAAAAATGGTATCCTGAAATGTGCTTGTCAGCTGCAGCGCTTCGATCCGTGGATAAGTGGTATCAATTTCGACGCTGGCGTTCCGAATGTTGATATTACCGGTGATATGTGGTTGCTTTGGTTTTCCGGAAACGGTTAAGCTGGATATCAATTGCCCCTGAATATCGGCAATATTGTGGGTGAAGGATTTTGCCATTGACAAATCGAGACTGTCGACTGACAGTTGAATATTCAATGTGTCCCGTCCAAAAAGTCCGTCAATATCGACAATTTTCTGATCGGCGAAATTGAACGCGGAGACGATCTGGAATTTCCGCCAGCCGAATCGTTGCAGATGACCGTCAAAAGAAAAGGGAGTGTTCCGGATAAGGCCGGTGAAATTATGGAAATCCAGTATCGTATCCTGTATAACAGTCTCGATCTGTAACTCCTCAATCTGTGGGGAATTATCACTCAATCGAAAAAGGCCGTCGGAAAGGCGAATAAATCCGTTGATGTGCGGTTTTGTGTAAGAACCGGACAGGCTGATGTTGGATGATAAATATCCCTCTGTGATCATTTCTTCCGGTGTAAAACTCTGGAGCAGTGCGAGGTCGAATTGATCTATGTTCAGACCAATATTGATCTGCTTCTTTTGGGAATTTATTGCCGCAACCAGGGTTTCCCGGCCCTGGATGTTTAAGCGCCAGTTGCCGGTAAATTCGTCTTTTCCGATTAAGTCAAGCTCGCCGGTTGATCTGAAGGGTAAATCATTAATGCTACCACTGAGATTTTCCAGGTTCAGCCGTGATTTTTGATAAGATACTCTCAGAACCAGATCTGTTAACGGCGGCGAGTTTGATGTCGCCCAAAACAACCCCTTTTCGACATTTAGTCGACCGTTGACATCGGGTTCTTGCCATGAACCGGAAAAAGCAATGTCGCCGTTGGCCAATCCCTGAAGAGCATGAATACCCGGATATAGATTTGTGAAATCCGCCAGGTTGATATCGTCGAAACGAGCGTTCAAATCGACGGTTTGAGAATTAAAGTTTCCCTTAATGGTTAAAATTTCTTTATCGTGAATGGAAATTTGGCTCCTGTTCTGAAATTGCTTCCAGTTTTTGGTGGTGACTGTTGACCGGAACAGAAACGGAATGTCGGCGTAAATTCCCGATAAATATTCCACCTGAATTTCATCTTTATTGAGATTCATTTTCAGCATCAAATCGGTTAATGGGGGCTGATCGTTTGTCCAGCGTACATCTCCCTGTTCCAATGATATAGAACCGTTCCAAACGGGTTTTTTAACTGTTCCGGAAAGGGCGATATTCAGATTGGATTTCCCCTGTATAAAAATATCAGCCGGAATCAGCGGATTAAATGGGTCGAGATTGATATTCGTTGCAGTGAGTCGTCCGTTAATGGTTTCCTTTTTGTCGATGGTATATTGCCCGTTTTTTTTGAAGATTGGCACATCTGCCGTCAGATGGATCTTTTCGCCGGGCTTGCTGAGCATAAGCGGATTTATGATTAGT
>JAHIOG010000242.1 GCA_018895675.1 bacterium | reverse complement strand
ATGGTCATATGAACTAAACTTTAAATAGAAAATCAGGTAGTAGATATTCATTCAATTGTAAAATCATTATTAACTATAATACAAATTAAACACATGCAGAAACAGCGTAGCGATTTTCTGGAAAACGCCCTGGAAATTAAATGGGAAAATATACTATGGTACTGAAACTGTCTGTAAATATTGTTATTTATAGCAAATAATCTTAGGAGGCAAGAACACATAATGAATAATCTATTAACGTATATAATAGTCATTCTAACGACAATTAGTTACAGCTTTGCTCAAAACAATCTACTTACTCTTAAAAATGGTCAAAAGATTTTTGCAAGTGGAATGAACCTGGCATGGATTGAGTTTGGGAAGGATCTAACGCATTTCGAAGAAACACGGTATGCACATGCATTGGACGAAATCTCTGTCGCAGGAGGCAATACAATACGTTGGTGGTTGCATGTAAATGGTAGCCATAGTCCAACATTTACAGATGGCAAGGTATCCGGTTTAAATCCCGAAGAAATTCCTAATTTAGAGAAGGCACTTAATCTTGCCAGAGCGCGTAGTATTGTTATAGTAATGGTTCTGTGGTCTTTTGATATGCTTAAGGAGCAAGAAGGAGTGAATATAGAGAACAATCTTAGTTTGATTGAAAAACCAGAGTGCACCCAAGCCTACATAGATAATGCGTTGATCCCTATGGTACTACATACTTTGAAGGATCATCCCGCCATCCTATGCTTGGAGATTTGCAACGAACCAGAGGGTATGAGCCATAAACACGGCTGGACCGATGTGAGGACGACAAGAAAATATATTCAACAATTTCACAATCTAATCGCAGGTGCAATACACAGAGAGGCACCAAATGTTTTAGTTTGTACAGGTTCATGGAATGTTCAGGTTGTTAGCGATATAGGAAAATTTGAGAATTGGTATTCAGATAAAGCACTTATCGCAGCGGGCGGTGATTCCTTAGGTACCCTGGATTTTTATCAAATTCACTACTACCCTAGATGGTATGATGAAGACTACTCTATTTTTCATCATCCCGCATCGTATTGGCAACTGGATAAGCCGATACTTATCGGCGAATTTCAAGCTAAAGGACTAATAGATTTAGGGTATGGCTACAAACCAAAAACCACTATGACGACTGAAGAAGCTTATATATACGCTTACCAAAATGGCTATGCGGGATGTTTGGCATGGACCTGGACCGGGCATGATGGTCATGGTGGAGTACAGGATGCTGAACCTGGAATGCGGTTTTTAAAGAAGAAATATTCATCGAATATTATCATTAACTTTGAGGAAAAAGCTGAATATTAGTATCAATATTTGTGAGTTATACGTATGATTAAATCAACCAATCCCAAAGTATCCGAGAAAATGGTCAGATTTAAGGAAAAAATCGGTTATGCGGCTGGTGATACGGCGTTCTGTTTGTATTATCAAACCTTTGCCATGTTTTTAACGATTTTTTATACAGATACGTTTGGTATTTCAGCGGCTGCCGTGGGGACAATGCTTTTGGTCACACGAATATGGGATACGGCTAATGACCCTATAATGGGTCTCATAGCGGACCGTACTAAATCCCGCTTCGGAAAGTTTCGTCCATGGCTGTTGTGGATGGCTATTCCCTATACCATCGCTGGCGTGTTAACTTTCACCACACCCGATTTAAGCATGACCGGCAAGCTGATTTACGCCTATGGAACTTATACACTGGTCATGATGGTGTACACAGCCGTCAACATCCCGTATGGAGCGCTATTAGGTGTAATTACACCCAATTCGGATGAACGGACTACCCTCTCGTCCTATCGATTTATTGGTGCTTTTACCGGCAATTTGATTGTTCAAGGTACCCTGCTCTATCTGATTAGTTTTTTCGGTCAGGGTAATGATCAGCGTGGGTATCAGCTTGCAATCGGCTTATTTGGCTTAGTGGCCGCCTGCTTGTTCGTGTTCACATTCTGGTCAACGAAGGAACGGATATATCCGCCTAAAGAACAATCAAAAATCAAGCAGGACTTTTATGATTTGATCCGGAACCGGCCATGGCTGGTATTGGGGCTCATGAGTATTATAACCCTGGTATGGGTATCTCTGAGAAACACAGCCATGCTTTTCTACTTCAAGTATTATATCGGTGTCGAAACCCTCGCCGCCCCTTTTATGGTGACGGGAACGGTTTTCACTATCTTAGGTGTATTGTGTACTACCTATCTCACGAAAATCCTCCGAGGTAAAAAGCGCACTTATATTATTGTCAGCGTGATCAACGCTATGTGTTTGATTGGATTTTTCTTTGCCGGGCCCAAGGATTTTGTGTTGATGTATGCCACCCATATTCTGGGATCTTTTTTCACCGGTCCCATATTCCCTATGACATGGTCCATGTACGCGGATACAGCCGATTATTCTGAATGGAGATTTGGACGTCGGGCTACGGGTCTTATTTTCTCTGCCGGAACATTTTCCCAAAAATTTGGCTGGACCATCGGAGGCGCCATTTCCGCCTATATACTGGCCTGGTTAGGGTTTAGAGCCAATGTAGAGCAGACTTCAGAAACCTTAAACGGTATCAAGATGTTGATGAGTCTATTTCCAGCAGCAGGTTCTATATTGGCCGCGACAGTCAGCTTGCTTTACAATTTAGATGCTAAATTGCAGCATCAAATTGAAATGGATTTAATGGGGAAAAAACGTAAAGAGACCAAATAAAAATGAAAAGATTTGCAAAAGTCGATATTCTCATTAAAACATGATTAAAAAATTAGGAGAGACAGTATGAGTCGTACAATTGTTGGAGAATCATTGCCCAATATCCCTTGGGAAGACAAACCTACAAATTGTAGGGAAGCCGTGTGGCGTTACAGTAAAAATCCTATTATCAAACGAAATCCCGGTCCTAAAGCAGCTCGTGTTTTTAATAGTGCTGTTATACCTTATCAAGGTCGATTTGTCGGTGTTTTTCGAGCTGACACACGAAATATGCGACCACAGTTGTTTTTCGGAGAAAGCCCCGACGGCCTGTCCTGGAAGATAGAACCTGATGAGATTCAATGGCAGAACGAGGCAGGGGAGACTATACAAAACAGTTATGCGTATGATCCAAGACTTCTAAAAGTTGAAGATACCTATTACATTATATGGTGTGATGATTTTCCTGGACCATCCATTGGTATGGGTAAAACCAAAGATTTTATAACTTATGTGAAGATGGAAAGTCCGTTGATGCCGTTCAATCGAAATGGGGTGCTGTTCCCTCGCAAAATAAACGGCCTGTATGCCATGTTGAGCCGGCCCAGTGATAGCGGACACACACCTTTTGGGGATATTATACTCTCATACAGCCCGGATTTGACTTTTTGGGGGAAACACAGGCTTGTGATGCAGAGGAGAGGACTGAGTTGGTGGCAAGGCACCAAAATTGGTGCAGGACCAACACCCATTGAAACAACCGAAGGCTGGCTGCTTTTTTATCATGGTGTCATCACAACATGTAATGGATATGTATACAGTATGGGCGCTGCATTGCTGGATCTGGACAATCCGGATAAAGTACTTTTTCGCACAAGAGATTACCTTGCAACGCCAGAGGAAGATTATGAAACGAATGGATTTGTGCCCAATGTCTTTTTCCCCTGTGCAACCCTCACTGATGCTGCAACAGGACGAATCGCGATTTATTACGGCGCTGCGGACACTTATACGGCGTTGGCATTTACACAAGTGGATCAGCTTATTGAATATATCAAAAATAATTCAGAGATATTCTAAATTCAGAGCTCCTGACCTCGTGAAAGCATAAATTTAGTAAAAATAAGAACATACTATAAATACCTTGTTTCACTTTTCGTAAAATAAACATATCACAATATTTTAATATTTTCATATTTTGTTTAAAAACATATATTCCATACAGAAACAAAAAAAGGAGAGCCAATGCAATTGAAATTACCCCTATTTCCCAAAACGACAAAACTGATAAATAGCAGTTTAGGTTTATTTGAGAAGGACGGCATCGTTAATTATATTAATGGCGGTTCTCCTATCTTTTCCAATGCAAAAGAAGACCGAAACAGTTTTCAATTTATAATATCACATTTGATAAATGCGGGCCTATGTAGTCCAATTGATGTTCACAGGGCTCTTGGAGTGCCATATAGAAATATATTAAGATATGTTAAGAAACTTCGTGAAGAGGGCTCAGAAGCCTTTTTCAAAGTCAGGACGAGGGCCGGAAGTTGCTATAAGATGAATAGCGATAAGCTTCAGACCGCCCAGGAATATATAGATTCCGGGATGAATAACAGTACTGTTGCCAGGAAATTAGGTGTAAAGGAAGGCACTATCAGGTATCATATTAACAAAGGCAATCTAAAAAAAAAGAAAAAATAGTCCAACCGGAAACAGCCACAAACCGCACAGAACGCACAATAGATGACGCTAGAGCAGGTGAAGAATCACTGGGTGTTGCTACCCATAGAATAGATGAACGTATATCCACTTCACTAGGCGATCAGGAACAGTGCGAAATAGAATTTGAAAGAAGCCATAATGTTTGTAACGGCGGTGTATTATTTTTATTGCCTTCTTTATTGAGTCAAGGTCTTCTTAAAAGTAAATCCATGTATGGAAAATTACGCAAGGGTTATTATGGATTCATGCAGATAATTATTTTACTATCATTCATGGCGTTAAGCAGAATTAAGAATCCTGAGCAGTTGAAAAATTGTAGTCCCGGCGAATGGGGAAAAATACTTGGAATAGACAGAATTCCTGAAAAAAAGTGCCTTCGCAATAAGATTAAAGAGATAATTGAAAAAGGAAAAGCCTCTGATTTTAATATAGAGCTGGGAAAGGAATGGGTAAAGCAAGAAGGTACAACCTATTTTTATGTAGACGGACATATACAGGTTTACCACGGAAAAAAAGCCAATCTGGGTAAAAAACATATAGCCAGGCAAAAGTTGTGCATGCCTGGTATTACAGAATTTTGGGTAAACAATCATTTAGGAATGCCCTATTTAGTGGTGACAGGTGAAGTTAATGAAAAATTGCTCCGAAGGAGTGCCTTTGGCACAGGAAATAATATTAACGGAAATATTGCCTCAGCTTAAAGAATCGATATCCATACCTGTAAGCAAGGAGGCGCTGGAGAAAGATCCTCTACTGCCCCGATTTATTCTCGTATTTGACAGAGAGGCTTACAGTCCGTCCTTTTTTAAGAAATTATGGAAAGAACACAGGGTGGCGGTAATAACATATAATAAAAACGTAAAAGACAACTGGAGCATTGAAGAGTTCAAAGAAGTTACAACGGAAGTAATAGGCAAAGAAGTAAAAATGGATATATCTGAAAGAGAGATCAACTTAGAGGATATGAAAATGCGTGAAATCAGGAAATTGAATCCGGGGGGCCATCAAACCAGCATAATAAGTACGGATTTTAAAATCAGTAAATCCCTGGTTGCCGGAAAGATGTTTTCCAGATGGGGACAAGAAAACTTTTTCAGGTATTTACGCCAAGATTACGACCTTGACAGGATAGTCGAATATGATATTTTACAAATAGATAAGGGCTTCAAAGTAGTCAATCCGACGTATAGTAAACTTACTTATAAAATAAAAAAGATACGCGAGAAAATAAGCAGACGGCAAGCAACACTATATCAGTTAATGGACAAGAATATAGAAGAAAAATTGGATCTGATAGAAAAAAACTTAAAAGAACAGTCTGAAATCAAAGAAGAATTAGATAAACTGGAAAAGGAATTGGATAAAAATATTGCCGAAAGAAAAAAACATAACTATCATATCAAAATAGGAGAGATGCCCGAAGAAAAAAGATATAACAAATTAAAAACTGAAGGCAAATTATTTATGAACACAATGAAAATGATATGTTATAGAGCTGAGACAGCTTTTACTAATCTCATTAATCAGTATTATAAAAAAGGACATAATGAAGGCAGAATGCTGGTCAAAGAAATAATTAAATCTGATGCAGATATTTTACCAGATTATGAAAAACAGGAATTAACAGTGCGATTACATTCCTTATCAACCCCAAGAGCAAATAGGGCGGTCGTGAAAATGTGTGAGTTATTAAACAATACAGAAACAAAATATCCCGGCACTAATCTACGATTAATCTATAAATCTGTGACATAAATATTTACGAGAGGTCAGGAGTTCTGAAATTTCTTACACAAGTAAAGAAATTTATATATAGGGGTACTTGTGTAACTTGTATAAGCCGTAACACGCTGACACTCAGGGGCTTACAAGGATATGGCTTACTTGTGCAACGCTTGTGTAACGCTTTTATACAAGTTGTGTAACTTGTGTAACGGGGTATCAAAATAAGCATTTTTCACTATTCCTATTGAGTGTAAATAACGTTGGATTTCGCTTACTCCCATCGCTCCCGATCACGCCAATTTTTACAAGATCATTGATCCATTTACGGGTTGTGTTTTCGCTTTTTGAAAATTCGGTTGATAATATTTTGGTCAATTTCGATTTTAAAATACCAGTATCACTATTATTAACAAGTTCCAAAATCCTTTTATTTGAATCTTGAATTAAATGCTCATCAATTCTTTCAAACCAAAGACTTGACGGGTTAAGTTTTACCTGCATTTCATCCGGTGCGCCGTCATATCGCAAATCGAAATGAATATTTATTAAGTCATTTTTTCGACGCATTTCAATTAGTCCGTCAAGCGATCCGAAAATTGAAGATGCGCCTCGTGCATTTGAACCGCCGGACGTTTCAACGGATTTTCTGTTATGATGTATGATGATGATAGAAAGATTTAAATTATTTACAAGCCGTCTAAATTGAGACATCACTTCTTGCATTTCACTATTATCATTTTCATTTTTCTGGTGATAATTAATGAAAGGGTCAATAATTAATACGTCTGTCCCAATTAAAAATTTCTCTAAACTTTTGAAGTAGTTTTCATCAAGAATGTTAAAGGTTATCGGGTTTGTTATAAAAAGCGATTCCATAGGATTATATTCATTCAATAGCATAGACTTAAACCGTTTCCGAACTCTATAACTTTTCATCTCCGCTTGGAAATATGCGACTGAATAGGGTTTTGAGATTTCAAAATCAAACCAGTTTTTTCCGGCAACCAGTGACAAGGCTAAATTTGCCGCCAGAATGGATTTTCCTACTTTCGGCGCTCCTGTTATCATAAGAATTGAGTTTGGGTCAAGAAGTCCGCGGGAAATTATAGGGGTTGGGGCAGGTTCATCATTTTCCATCAATTCAATTAAAGTTTGTCCGGGAAACTCGATATTATTCGTTGGTTTAATTTCCGTAAGTCCCTGACACTCAAAGGGTTCTGCGTATTTAAGCATCTGCTTAAATACGTTTTTATTTCCACCATTTGAAAAGTAGTCGGTGACATCGTATCCCGCCGGTTTGTCGTCTGCCCAGTTATGAATACAAACAGTCATACCAGGATAAAGATATTTTAGCCGTTGTGCTAATTTCTCCGCTCCGGTTTTTCCCGCTTCATCGTGATCGTAAACAATTAAGACTTTTTTAAATCCCGATAACAGGCTCAAATCCTTCGGAATACTTCCGGCGCCGGTTGTAGAAGTGACTGCCTGGAATCCCAAAGATATTAGACTCACAGTGTCCTTTTTGCCCTCTGCGAAAATAAGTAACCTATCTTTTGAATAAATTTTGTCAAGTGCCTGCATTGGATATAAAACATTTCCGCCGTGACCTGGAATCGACCTCTTTTTATGCCAGTGGATATTAATCGTTT
Source organism: bacterium (assembly GCA_018895675.1). Taxonomy (GTDB): domain Bacteria; phylum Fidelibacterota; class UBA2242; order UBA2242; family UBA2242; genus UBA9312. The sequence continues at coordinate 1,022 of JAHIOG010000242.1, read as the reverse complement.
CGCATTTTTCGTTGAAATAGAGGTAAGTAATACAATCTATAGATCGGTCAAAGCCAATCTGTAAATCTTCAATTGTCTTCAAAGTCCAACACGCTGGAATTTTTCCTCCATTCTTTAAATCATCGAAGTTTGCAATCAGGTACTTATTAAAATTGACGCCACGCATTTCGTCTTGAAGTGATAATTTTGTCTCTTTTAGTTGTGGTTTTGACTTTGGTTTTGCAGGTGCTATATGGAAATTGTCGATGATATATTTACATGATTCTTTGAAGTCGCATCTTTTTATTTGCTTAACTACCTCTATCGTGTCAAGCGTTAGATCACAAACGAAGCAATGAAGGATATTTCTTTTAGGATCATAGGATAGTGAAGGGTCGGAATCACCGTTTTTGTGCTGTTCTGGCCTAATACATCGGGCCTTATTTTGTCTGTTAAACTCCAAACCTAAACGTTTTGCAATATCCGGGATAGGTATTGACCTAATTTTATCAAGATCGTAATTCATTAAACCGCCTCCGGATCATCTTCCAAAAACATATTAGAAATTGAATCAGATCAGTTCTCAGGCTAACCAAGTAACGGAATTCTGATCGGAAAGCCATTTTGTCGGTATAATCCATCAAAAGCCCTTATTCAGAAGCGTTTAACTTTTCCAGCCTTGCCTTGATAATTTCAACGGCTTCAGGATTTGGGAATTTCCGGGGGTTTCCACTACCGTTTTGAGTTACAGGAACCTCACCTTTCTTTATCAAATATTCCAGCCTATAAAAACAGATTCCCGTTTCCTCAAGTAATTCCTTTTGCGATAAATATTTTTTCATCATAACTCCATTTGTTAAATTGTCAACCTTCAATTAAATTTAGAAAAATAAATTTAATAAAACCAATAATAACATGAACTTACAAGTATATAGTGCAAGTTTCAAAATGTAAGTTTTTATAAATTGTAACTATTCAGGTTCAAACACTGAAATAGTCTAATTTGTGAAAATTTTCATTACGTTCTTTGAAAATATCACTTT
>JAHIOG010000241.1 GCA_018895675.1 bacterium | reverse complement strand
GTGATTAACGCTGCTTTTGTGTTATCGCCCAGACCTAATCCATCACAAATACCGGATGCGATGGCAACGATATTTTTAATCGCCCCTCCGACTTCAACGCCAATAATATCAGAACTTGAGTAAACACGGAGATAATCCGATCCAAATCCTTTCTGGACATACCGTGCAGTCTCACTGTTGGTTGAAGCAGCGACGATCGCTGTCGGCATTTCTCTTGATACCTCCTCGGCATGACTTGGCCCGTGCAGTGTAACGATTTTATCTGGAGGATGATTAAGAACATCTCCAATCACTTCGCTCATCCTTAAAAGTGAATTTTCCTCGATACCTTTTGACAAATTTATGAAAATTACATCTTTGTTTACCAACCCCAATAGATTTATTAACAAATCCCGTACTGTATGCGACGGCACCGCAATAACGATACATTGGACGGATTCAACAGCAAGATTTAAATCGTTGAATATCGGAATTTCAGGTGGAATTGGAATTCCTTCAAGAAGAGGGTTGCGGTGGGTTTTATTCATATAGGCAACATTTTCAGGAAAATATTCCCACAACTTTACTTCATGTTTCAGCTTATGTAAATGGATAGCAATGGTCGTTCCCCAACTGCCTGCGCCCAATACGGCAATTTGAACCCGGTTTTTTCGTATTTCCATAATATGTCTATCGATTAAATTAGTTGTTTATTAGACCTAAAATGACCGGATCTTCACCGCTCTTTTTTAATAATTCAACGAAATGACTGACTGCGTATTTTTCTACAATCAAGATCAACCCGATTCCCAGGTTAAACACCCGCCGCATTTCCTCCGTGGCGATATTACCAAGAGATTGAATATAACTGAAAATTGGCAACCATTTCCAGGCGTCCCAATCAATTTCCAATTTCGTTCCATCCGGCAGAATCCGGCTTGTATTACCCTCGATGCCACCTCCGGTAATGTGACTGATTCCATGCAGGTCAGTATTTCCAAGAAAGGGTTTGATGATTGGCAGATAAGACCGATGCACTTTTAAAAGCACATCGCCGAGAACAGCGTCCAGTCCTTCAATATAATCGCCCACCTTGTGATGTTTCAACAGCACATTTCTGGCTAATGAATAGCCATTGGTATGCAGTCCACTCGACCATAAGCCAATTAACACATCACCCGCCTGTATGTTGCGGGGCAGCATTTGCTCTCGCTCAACGACGCCGACGATAGTTCCCACGAGATCGAAGTCTTTATTTTGATAAATACCCGGCATTTCAGCCATCTCACCACCGACAAGGGAACAACCATTCTCTTTGCACGCTATGACGAGACCCCGAACGATATTTACAACAACATCCGGTCGAAGTTTTCTCAGACCAATATAATCCAAAAAAAATAGTGGTTGCGCGCCGGTTGTTAAAATATCATTTACACAATGGTTCACCAGACACTGACCAATAGTATCATGCCGGTTCATCATATTAGCAACGATCAGTTTAGTTCCGACACCATCGGCGCTGGAAACCAGTACCGGACGTTTATATTGTTGGACGGGAAATTCAAAACATCCTCCAAATGCACCGATATTGGTAAGCACATTAGGGACGAAAGTTTCTTTTACAATTTCTTTTATTTTCTTAACAGCCTCAGTTCCGGCATCTATATCAACGCCGGAATCTTTATAACTGATTTTCAATTATCATTGACCTCGTCATACAGACTGTTGATCAGTTCCGCGTAATTTTTTTCAACAATACTACGACGGATCTTCATTGAAGGGGTCAGTTCATCATTCTCGATCGTAAATTCATGTGAAAGCAGGATGAATTTTTTTACTTTTTCAAACTGCGCAAAACCTTCCATCGATTCTTCGATGACACGGTCATACAGTTCTTCAACTTCCGGCAATTTAATAAGTTCGTCTCTGGTTTCCCACTTCAACTCTTTTTCTTTTGCCCAGGCTTCAAGATTCGGAAAAGACGGTACGATAAATGCCGATACGAATTTCCGCTTATCACCGATTACCAGTATCTGTTCAATCCATTTTGATGTCACCAGAACATTTTCCATCGGCTGCGGAGCTACATTTTTACCACCGGATGTAACAATAATATTCTTCTTACGGTCGGTAATAGCCAAATAGCCTTCTTCATCGAACATTCCAATATCACCGGTATGAAACCAACCATCTTCGTCTAAAACTTCCCTTGTGGCAATTTCATCCTTAAAATAGCCTTTCATAACATGGGGACCTTTTGTGAGAATTTCACCATCCTCGGCAATTTTTACCTCGACGTTTGAAAGTGGAGGACCGACAGTACCCAATTTATTCTTTTCAAACGGATTAATTGAAATAACCGGTGACGTTTCGGTTAATCCATAACCTTCGAGGATCGATATACCTGCAGCTTTAAAAAATTTCCCAATCTCTTTAGATAATGGGGCGCCTCCAGATGCAAAGAATCTTAATCTTCCACCGACTTTTTCCTGTAATTTCGAAAATACCAATTTATTTGCAATTTTTAACTTAGTTCCAAGAAATACACCAACGGAACGACCGTGCTCACGTAGATTTTCCGCTTTTTTTCCGGCATTAATTGACCACCAAAACAGTTTCTGTTTAACTGAAGAAGCGGAAGATATATTATCAATTATTTTTGCATAAACTTTTTCATAAAATCTTGGAACGGCAGTCATTAAAGTGGGGTGAATTTCACCCATATTATCTGCGACTGTATTGATACTTTCAGCATAGCAGATTGTTGCTCCAACCGAAGTCGCTAAAAAATGTCCTGCCATTCTCTCAAAAACATGACTAAGTGGTAAAAAAGAGAGGAATACATCTTTATCATCCGCCTGGATTACTTTAAGACTACCAATAATATTAGAAGTTAAATTCCCATGAGTTAACATTACTCCTTTGGGTTCACCTGTAGTGCCGGAAGTATAAATCAGGGTCAGCAGATCTGATTTTTTAATCGACATGGCATCTTTTTCAAAAAAACCGGGATTGCTATTTCGATATTCAGCTCCTTTCGCCATTAATTCACTATATAAAATTACTTTGGGATGCCCTACTTTTTCGCCGCTTAACACGATCACATTTTGTAGTCCCTTCAATTCGTCCACAAAAGTCAACACTTTTTCAGTCTGCTCAAGATCGCCGCAAAACAGGTATTTACATTCCGCATGTTGTACAATCCACTTCACCTGTTTAGTAGTTAATGTCGGATAAATCGTTGTCGTAACACCCCTGGCGCACGAAATTCCATAATCAGACATTGCCCATAGATAACTGTTATGAGAAATAATTCCTACATGGTCTCCGGTTTTTAAACCAATTGATTTTAACCCGCCGGAAATTGTTTCGACATTATCCCTTACTTGCGCAAAGGTTAATTCCTTCCATTTGCCATCTTCCTTATACTTATATGCCGGCTTATCCGCATATTTGTTGGTAACTGAAATGAACATCTCAGATATTGTGTCATATTTCACTTCACTCATTAGATTACCCTCCTGTTATTTTTGAGATATTTCCCTTGTTTTTAAATTAATATACATTAATTTTACTCCGATTTTTGCCGAGGTGGTGAAATTGGTAGACGCAGCGGACTCAAAATCCGCCGGACTTCGGTCCATGGGGGTTCGATTCCCCCCCCCGGCACAGTTAACATAATAGATATTAAATAGGTGATATTACCCCCAAAAATTCCTGTTAAAATGTTAATTAAAATTCAAGTTTGTTTTTAATTTTTTTATAATAATTCGGACCAGATAGAGGACAATTAATCAGATCATTAAAATCGTTATCATCAAGTTTTAAATTCTTAGCAATATATTGAGATTTATTCTCTTTCATTATTCGATTGTGGTCGTTTGGTATTTTTACCTTTGCTACTAATACACCATCAATATAAATATAACCTTTCCGATGTTTGCCCCTTGAATTAAGACGTCCAGGTTTAAGTTTGTTTAGGATTTGCCTTGCTATATGTCTTTCAATAAAATTGTCAATTGCCATTTATTTTTCCAAGATATGCCGACTGAGGATATCTTTCCATCTCTGTGGATCTTTTCCAAGACGAGGACTAGCTACTTTTATTTCTTCGTACAAGTCAATAATATCATCAATCAGTTCATCAACAGCTGAATTCAAGCTGTCCCCAAAGCTGTATAGACTAAGTTCATCAATTGTGACTATATATTCATCATCATCTATTGTGACATTTGCTAGAAATGGTCTAATTAAATCATAGTCTTCAGAATTTAATGAGTCAATTTCATATTTCGTTGAAATACTTTCTGGATTAACTAATCGCGGCATGTCGAAATTTTCACTTAATTCTATTGTGTTACTAAACCATCCTGTGTTTGATCCAAATATTGCATTAGGAACAAATTTATTATTATAAAGATTCCAATCATCTTCTGAATTACCTTTTGTAGATACTTTAAACATTAATATTATTGGATCGGTTAATTGTGACGCATTTACATTTTGGAACATAAATATCCCTCTATTTTTGTACACCAATTTGAAATTCATTTATTTTGTTCTCAAGCCAGTTTTTAATAGATACAGCTTTATTAATATCAATTACAATCCCACATTGAAATTCTCTTAGTAATCCAACTTTCTCATTCGTTCTTACAATCTCATCACCTATATTTCCATCTTCCTTTATTTCATGTACAATTTTTGACGGTGGAGATATTTGCTCAGTAAATATATCAATAAATATTCCTTTAGGAGTCAACCCCCCAAAAACACCGTCTAAATGATATGTTCTATAGGTAGGCGACTTAGTATAGTGAATATCAATTGTTTTCTTCTCAGTACCCATGAGGATCATTCCTTATTTCTTTGGTTAAATTTTAAAAATATTTTGTTAAAAAACAAATGCATGTAATTTGCACTTTATATACATCAGGCAGTGTTTATAATATCGACATTAATCTAAGACTCAAAATCTGCCTAAGTTATTAAAATTAATAGTTTTTAATTTTTGACAGTACCAGTTCGGATCGACGTATCTCTTCGGAAGCTTTGGGATAATTCTGAATTACTTTCCGAAACTCTGCCACAGATTGATCGAATTGATTCATTCTGAAATAGCAATAACCAAGTCGCATTTGAGCAGAAGCTTCTTTATTTCGATCTCCCACTCCGAATACTTGTTGATATGCCTGCAATGCTTCAGGATACTGTTTTTGATAATATAGCGCCTCTCCAATCCAAAAATAGGCATTATCCACCAAGGAGTGTTCTCTGTTAATCTGAATTATCTCTTCATAAATATCGATCGATTCATTGTACCGCTTCTGGTTAAACAACAGCATGGCTTTATCGTAGAGTTTTTGCTGAATGGACGCTACTCTGCTCGATGGAGGGCTCGTTTTAACAGAAGTTGATGGCGTAGTAGCGACTC